>NZ_JBHVST010000090.1:0-46922 GCF_042885015.1 Streptomyces sp. NPDC058086
GTCACGGGCTGACCTCGTTCGCCGGTGGGACAAGGGGAGCCGGGCCATCGCCGCCCCGGGCCCGGCGGGCGCCGGGCGCGGGCGGGGGGGGCGGCGGGCGCTGGGGGGGGGGGGGGTGGCGGCGCGGCCCCCCCCGTGTGGTTTGGGGGGCGGCCGCCCGTCTCTGGGGAGCCCCGGCCCGGGCGGACCTGGCTCCGTCGTGCGGGAGCCTCGGCCCAGCGGGCTGAACTCCCTTGTCCGAGAGCCCCGGCCCGGCGGGCCTGGCTCCGTCGTCCTGGAGTGTTGGCCCGGCGGGCTTGACTCCCTCGTCGAGAGCCTCAGCCCAGCGGGCCGGACTCCCCTGTCCGAGAGCCCCGGTCCATGCGGGCCTGGCTCTCCTGGCCTGGAGCCTCGGGGCGGTGCGGCCGTGGCACGGGGGTCAGTGCCGGCCGGGCGGCAGCAGTTTGCGCAGCCGTTCCGGGAGGGTGGGGGCAGGGATGGTCAGGATGCGGCCGCCCGGGAGGGGGACGCGGAGCGGGAAGCGGAGCCGACTGCCGCCCGCGAAGGGCGCGCCCACGCCGGCCACGGCGCCGAGCGCCGCGCCGAGCGGGACGGCGTAGCGGAGCGCGTTCGCCGGATCGGCCGGCGTGGTGCCCGCGGCCGTGGTCGCGACGGCCTTGCCGCCGTCGTAGGAGGGCACGCCGCTGGGTGTGGGGCTCGCGCTCCCGCCGCCGCCCGATGCCGCACCGCCACCGCCCGTACCACCGCCGTCCGTACCGCCGCCGGAGGCGCCCCCGTCCGACGTGCCGCCGGAGCCGCCATCCGTACCGGCGGTGCCGCCGCCGCTCGATCCGCCGGAGGAACCGCCGTGCGTGGCGGACGGCCCGGTGTAGTCGGCGAGGGTGGCGGCGGCGTGGGTGGTCTTCGAGCGCAGTGCCTTCGACAGCGGGGCGTAGCCGACCGGGAGTCGGCCCGGGTCCGCGCCGGGGACCTGCCCGCTGTCGGAGGCGTACGTCAGCAGCGCCGCGTAGTCCTTGCGGGCGGCCGTGTCGAGCTTGGCGGGACGTACGGCCGCGTACACCAGTTGCGCGAGCGGGTACGCGCCCTTCGCGGTGGCCTTGGCCGGGCTGATCTCGGCGGCGTGGGCGCCGGACGCGCTCGCCGCGGCGGCGGTGAGGGACTCGGTGGTGGGCGCGACGAACTTACCCGCCGTGTTGCGCAGCCGCGCGGTCTGCAGGCCGAACCGGGCGGCGGAGGCCGCGTCCGTGACCGTGATCACGAACCGGGAGCCCACCGTCTGAGGGCCGGGGTTCTTGTACGCGGGCGGGCTGGCCAGCGGGTCCCAGGTCGCCTTCCACAGGCTGTCGGCGCGCCGGGTGTGCAGGGCGCCGGCGTGCATGTCCGTCACGTACGGATGGAAGTCGATCATGCACTGCTTCTCGGTGGCGCCGCTGTTCGCCGGGATCGTGCACCAGGGGTCGCTCTTGGGGTACGTGTCGGTGTTGGCCGGGTCGAAGGGGAAACCGGTCGGGTTCAGGTCCGCGTTGGTGCTGAAGTACGGGTTGACGCGCATCCCCCAGTCGTCGGACACGCCCGCGAGGAAGCCGCGGGCCTCCTTGTCGGAGACGATCCACTGCCAGACCGCGCGAGCCGAGTCGCTGTGGCCGAGCGAGGTCAGCAGGTCGGTGTCGGTGGCCGGGGTCTCGGGGATCGACAGCTCCGCGAACTCCGGGTTGAGCGCGATGAACTCGGGGTCGGTCGCCAGGCCCGCCGGGTTGTTCTTCGCCCAGCCGTAGCCGCTCGCGACGGTGGAGCCGAGGACCGCTCCCCAGGGGGAGTTGCGGTAGGACTCGGTGAGCAGTTTGGCGACCAGCCGGGGCGTGAGGTCGATGGACTCGACCTTGGTGCCGGCGAGGCGACGGGCCGCGTCGGAGGCTCCGGCCTTGGGTCTGCGTTCGATGGTGAAACCGATGACGGTGCCGGAAAGCACGGTGGGCGCGTACACGGTGGTGTCCGTGGGTGCGGTCGTGCCGGTGTCCGCGCCGAGGGGCCGGGTGGTGAAGGCGAGCCCGGAGGAGCCGTTCGCGGTGAGGCGGGCGCGGGTGTCGGGCTCGCCGAGCTCGGTGTAGCCGTACACCTTGCCGGTCGGGCACAGGGCCGCCTGCCAGCTGCTCATGGCGTCGGCTGCGAGTTCGCTGCCGGTGGTGGCACGCTCGTCGGCGCCGAGGGCGCAGTTGGCGCCGACCGGGTTGAAGCCGAGCTTGACGGCGACGCGGTTCTTCCAGTCGGTGGAGGAGACCGGGGAGCCGGCGTTGACCTGGCTGGTGTCGACGTAGGGCTTGCCGTCGAGGTCGAGGTGGCCCTGCGGGACGATCACCAGCCAGCAGGAACGCGGTGTCGTACGGCCGTTCTCCGTCACCGGAACGCCGCAGCCCAGATGCGGGGCCTCGTTGGCGGTCTGCACCTCGAAGAACTCCTGGCCGGTGCCGTCGGCGCCGGTGCGGGCGAAGTCGACCTCGTTGGTGGTGTTGTGGTTGAACAGGGAGTTGTTCTGGGTGCCGCTCGTGATCACCGTGCCGTCGACGGACTTGAAGGGCACCTCGCCCTGTCCTGAGACGCCACCGGCGCCGTAGCGGTCGTCCTGGCCGTAGTTGCCGGGGTCGGCGCTGTAGAAGATCTTGCGGGAGTCGTCGTACTCGTTGCCCGGCCAGCTGCCCCGGTCGGTGGTCGGGGAGGCGCCGTACTGGCACTGGGTGCGCGAGGGGCCCGGGTTGGCCGGGACGGTACCGTCGTCGTCGCCCCAGCACTGCATGATCTGCACGAAGTCGGTGTTGAACAGCGTGCCCGCGAAGGTGCTCGGAGTGCCGCCGGTCCAGGAGACGGTGATCGCCTGGCTGGTGAGGTGCTCGGTTTGGCTGACCTTGAACTTCATGTCCTTGAACTCGCCGCGGCCGGAGACAGTGACGGTGGAGTCGGCGCCGCTCGCGGCGGTGGCGGGCTGGGCGGTCTGGGCGACCGCGAGGCCGGCGAGGGCTCCGGCGGCGGCGCCTGCGACGAGGCGCACCAGCAGCTTGCGTACGCGCTTCATCGCGCACCCCCGTCCCTGATGTCCTTGGTGTCGTCCTTCGCGCCGCTCCCGGTGCGCCCGGCCATCGCCCGCGAGACGAGGGACGGCAGGAGCAGCAGCCCGAGTACCAGGGCCACGGCGAGCAGCATCAGCGTCTGGGTGCCGGTCCAGCCGCTGTGCCCGGCCACGGCGATCGGCTGGGCGAGGGCGACGGTGCCGTCCACGGCGGTACCGCCGCCGGTGCCGGTACCCGATCCGCCGCCGGTACCGGTGCCGGGCGCCAGGGTCTGCCCGGTGTCGGGGTCGACGACGGGCTGGGCGCTGCCGCCCGCCGAGCCGCCGGTGCCGCCGCCGCTGCCCGAACTCCCGCCGCTCGTACCGCCGCTCGCGGAACCGCCCGACGTGCCGCCGCCACCCGTGCCGCCCGTCGATCCCGAACCCCCGGTGCCGCCGCCCGACTTGGCGCCGCCGCTGCCGGTGTTGCAGGCCGCGGCGCCCTTCTTGTCGCAGGCCGCCGGGTAGGGGGCGGTCTCGGCGAGCTTGTTGTGCCCGTCGCTGGAGAAGGTCGGGTTGTTGCAGCCCTTGATGTTGATGTTCTTCGTCTGCACGCCCGGGATGCGGCGGATCTGGTCGAAGCCCGCCTGCACCAGGTTGATCGGCAGCGGCGAGTAGCCGAGCTGGGGCATCTGCTGCTGGCCCTGGCACATGAAGTAGTACGAGAAGGCGCCGAGTGTCTTGCCCTTGGCCTCGGTGAAGGTGCCCTGCGCCTTCAGGGGCAGGATCATGTACGAGTAGCTGGACAGCGGGTAGTTGCGCTGGTCGCTGTCGTTGTAGACGCCGTCGAGCTGCTGGGTGAGGTAGTCGGCGGAGCTCTTGTTGGTGTTGATCCTCGCCTTGAGCAGCGAGACGGCGACATTCTTCGGGGTCGGCTCGGTGTAGTAGCCCGCGTGGTTGAGGATCTTGGCGACCGGATAGCCCTCGTTGATGGCGTACGAGTAGTTGACGTAGCCGATGGCGCCCTCGCCGTAGTTCTGGGCGATGTAGCCCGCCACGCCCGGGTCGCCGGACTGGGCGATCATGCCGGACACGGTGGGGTAGTACGAGGTCTGCCCGCAGGCCCCGGAGCGGCCGACCTTGCCGCAGTACGCCTGCCACAGCGACTTGTGCTGGTTGGTCATCCACATCGTGAACTGGGCGGTGGAGCCCGAGCCGTCGGAGCGGACGACGGGGACGACGGGGCGGTGCGGCAGCTGGAGCCCCGGGTTGTCGGCCTTGATCACCGGGTCGTCCCAGGTCTTGACGACGCCGGTGAAGATCTTGGTGAGGACGTCTCCGGAGAGGCGGAGGTTGGTGACCCTCTTGCCGTTGACGGTCAGGTGGTACATGAAGGCGGTGCCGCCGGCCACGATCGGCATGTAGGCGTAGCTGCCGGCCGACGGACGTTCGGCGGCCGAGCCGTCGGTCGGGTGGGTCTGGAACGGGATGTCCGAGACCGCGAAGTCGACGGTGCCGCTGAGGAATTGCCTGCGGCCGTCGGAGGAGCCACCGCCGGCGTAGCTGATCCGCATGCCGTACTGGTTGACGGCCTTGCGCCACTGGTCGATGGCGTTCTCGGCCCAGGTGGAGCCGGCGCCGGCGACCGGGGTGTAGCTCTCGGCCGCGGCGGGCGTGGCCGCGGGCCCGGCCAGCAGGCCGGCGATCACGCCGAACAGGGCGCCGAGGGTCGCAAGGGCGCGCAGGCGCCCGAGGACGGTATGGAGGTGGCTGCGCATCAGTCGTTCTCTCCGGGGGCGGTGGGGTCGGCTGTGGCGGAAGCTTCGGTACGGGGGGCGTCCTCGAACAGGGACAGGCCGGGGGTGTGCAGTTCGGCGAAGCGCGCCACGTCCTGCCGCGAGGCGCGGGCGGTGCGGCGGACCTGACGCCTGGTCTGGTGGCCCGGGCCGCGGCCACCGATCACGCGGGCGATCACGAACAGCACCAGGACGAGCGCCATGAGGACGGCCGCCGCGCCGAAGCCACGGGCGATCATGGTCGGCTGGGGCGACTTGACGAAGTTGAAGACGGCCAGCGGCAGGGACACCATCGGCCCGCTGGTGGGATCGGTGTTGAGCGCCGCCGTGAATCCGGCGGTCAGCAGGACGGGAGAGGTCTCGCCGATACCGCGCGCGGTGCCGAGGATGACGGCGGTGGCGAGCCCGGAGCGGGCGGTGGGCAGGATCACGTGCCAGACGGTGCGCCAGCGCGGTGCGCCGAGCGCCTCGGCCGCCTCCGTCAGCGTGCCCGGCACCAGGCGCAGCACCACGTCCGACGCGCGGATCACGATCGGCAGCATCATCACGCTGATCGCGAACCCGGCCGCGAGCCCGGACTTCTGCATCCCGAGCCCGAGGATCCAGATGGCGAACACCATCAGGCCGGCCACGATCGAGGGCAGCGCGGTCATCGCCTCGACCATGGTCCGCACAAACCGTGAGAAGCGGCCCGGGATCTGGTTCAGGTACACGGCGCAGGCGAGACCCAGCGGCACCGTGATCGCGAGCGCGATGGCGGTCATGATGAGGGTGCCGAGCATCGCGTGGGCGATGCCGCCGTTGGTCAGCGGGTCGAGCGGGCCGGCGGCCTGCATGTCCTTGGTGAAGAAGTTGAGGTGCAGCAGCGCCTCCCGGCCGCGCCAGGCGGTGAAGCCGACGATGAGCACGAGCGCGGTGAACAGCAGCGTGGCCGCCGTCCACAGCACGACCGTCATCAACCGGTCACGTACGGCCTGGCCGTCTTCTTCGAATCCTGTCAATACCGCGTAGATCGCGAGGAAGAGCAGGTAGGCGGTGACGGTGAAGCCCAACGCGCCGGAGAACGGGGCGAGTTCGCCGTACAGCAGGATCGCGACGCAGAGCCCGGAGGCGGCGGCGCCGGTGAGGGACAGCACGCCGGAGAGGCTGACGCCGCCGATACGCCGCGGCCGGTCGGGAGGCAGGGCGGGCTCCGCCGCGGCGGGCCCGGCGGCCAGGACGGGCGCCTTGGCCACGAGGTTCTCTTCTACGACGGTCATCTCATGCCTCGCTCTGTGCGCCGGACCGGGAGCGGGCCACGACCGAGGAGGCGGTGAAGTTGACCGCCAGGGTGAGCAGGAACAGCGCGAGGCCCGCCGCCATCAGCGCCGACATGCCGAAGGGGGAGGCGTCGCCGTAGTGCAGGGCGATCAGCGACGAGACCGAGTTCGCCCCGGTCTGCAGGATGTGGGGCTGGATGACGAACACCGGCGAGATGATCAGGTACACGGCGATGGTCTCGCCGAGCGCCCGGCCGAGGCCGAGCATCGTGCCGCCGATGATGCCGCCCTTGCCGTACGGCAGGACGACCGCGCGGATCACCCCCCAGCGGGTGGCGCCGAGCGCGTAGGCGCCCTCGCGTTCGCCGGCCGGGGCCTGGGCGAAGACCTCGCGCATCACCGAGCACTGGATCGGCGCGACCATCAGCGCGACGACGATCCCGGCGACGAAGGTGGAGGCGGTGTAGACGCTGTCGGAAGCGAGCGGCTCGCCCGGCTGGGCTCCGTCCACCGTGAACAGCGGTATCCAGCCGAGCCAGGTGGACAGCCAGCGCGACAGTCCGATCACGTGCTGCTGGAGGAAGAACAGCCCCCACAGCCCGTACACGACCGACGGTACGGCCGCCATCAGGTCCACCATCGTCACCAGCGTGTAGCGCAGCCTGCGCGGTGCCACGTCGGTGATGAACAGCGCGGTCCCGATGGCCAGCGGCACCGAGATCGTCACCGCGACGACGGCGATCAGCAGGGTGCCGGTGAGCACGGCCGCGATGCCGAAGTTGTGGACGTCCGGCTGCCATGCGGTGGTGGTGAGGAAGGAGAAGCCGGTGGCCTTGAGGGCCTGACCGGCTCTCAGGAGCAGGAAGAGGCCAACTCCCGCCATGACGGCGAGGACGACGACACCGCTGGCTGTCAGTTGGTACCGGAAGATCCGGTCACCGAGCCCACGAGCGGCGTACGGCCGCCGGGGCGCGGGTCTGTCGGAATCCGATCTGTCGGACTCCACATGTGCGGACGCCACGTGTGGTCCCCCCACTGCGTAAACGGAACAGGCGTGCGGCGACCGATCGGTGCCGTGCGGAGAGATTCAATGGCTGGATCGTGTCGGTCCAACGGGCGATCTATGGATGGTTGACGAACAACGCGTGTCTGTTCGGTGCAACCGATGTGGAGAAGATTCGGGGTTCGTTCCTGTGCCCCGCCCGGACCGGGCCGCCGCCGCGAACTCAGTCGTGGAGCCTCTCGATCCGTGCCAGGAGGAGTTCGAGATCCTGCGTGGCACGGATGCAGAAGTCCTGATCCCCGTGCTTGAGGTCGGACAGGACACCCGGGTACCCCGGAGCGGCTCCGGAGAGTTCGTCCCGCACCCTCCGTGGCTCGAGGTACCAGTTTTCGGCCGAGACGTCCGCGACCCACCCGACGTTTCCCTCGAACGTCTCCACGGTCGGCGGGATCGCCAGGCGTACCCGGTCCTGCAGGTCGGCGTAGCGCCAGACGACCAAGGGCGGACGGACGAGGGAATCCAGCGGATCCACCCCGGCCGAGATCCGGAACCACGCGATCGTTCCGTGGGCGCGCAGTGCCCGCAGCACCTCCGCCGAGCCGATCACGAGAACGGCCCGGCGAAACCTGGAGATCTCGACCTCAACCCCGGATCGATGGACTTCATCAGTCGCATGTAGTGACTCGCCGGACGGTGCACGGCTTCCCTACGCCGATGTCACCGCCGACAACCGGTGTACGTCCCGGGCCGTCCCCGTCACCCCGGACAGGAAGCCCTGGGCCCGTGGCGAGGCGTTCTCCGTCAGCCAGGCCGGGTCGATGTCGCAGACGGCGACGCGGACCTCGGTGCCGGCCAGGGCCAGCGGCAGCGTGTGGACGACCGTGGAGGGGAAGCTGAGGATCGTGCGGCCGATGGGGCCGCGGCGGGCGATCAGCTCCAGGGGGAGGTCGGGGCGGACGATCTCCAGGCCCGTCTCCGCGGCCAGCCGGTGGAGTTTCTCGGCGCTCTCGCGGCGGTGGGCGAAGTAGCGGGTGGCGCCGTGGGACTTGGCGAGGGTGCGGACCGCCTCCAGGTAACGGTCCCCGTCGACCACACCCGTCTCGACGAGGGACGTGCCGACCAGGTCCGCGCCCTTGGTGAGGCGGGGCGGCCCGAAGCGGGCCCGGGTCCAGGAGAAGTCGTTGGCGGTGACGCGCACACCGATCGGGGTCTCGTCGATCGGCATCGAGGAGAACACCTCGACCGTACGGTGCTCACCGGGCGTCAGCCGGCGCCGGGCCAGGGAGGACACCGGGGCGAAGAGCAGGTCGCGCGGGCCGGGGCGGCCGCCCTTGCGGTGCCAGCGGACCAGGCGTTCGCCACGGGCGAGCTGGGCGACGAACTCCATCGTCGCCGTGCCGTCGTCGACCACGACCAGGTCGGGGGCGCGGGTGATGGTCAGAAGAAGCTGCACATAGCGGGAGAACGGGTCTCCCATGACGATGCGACGGGCCCTGCGCAGCAGTGGGGCGAGGCCGCCGATGGTGTGGAAGGGCGCCGTGGTGCCACCGCGCGCCTCCTCCCAGCGGACCTGGTGGCCCTCGTCGCGGGCCAGTTCGGCCATGCGGCGCAGTTGGCCACGGGTCATCGGGTCGTTGGGGGACAGGACGACGAGGGTGAGCCCCGCGCCGGGCGCCGTGCCGTGGTGGGCAGAGGTGTGTGCCCATTCCAGCACGTTCAGGAGCTGTACCGGACTCTCGACGAAGGCGAGAGTGTGGGGGCCGGTGGATCCGGCGCGGGGGCTCATCGACGTACGACCGTCCTGTCGTAAGGAGTTGTCGTAGGGAGGTGGGAGGTAACGCGTGGGGGGTTCTGGAGGTCAGGACCTCAGACCGTGACCGGCTCGCCCGCGGCCGCGGCGATCTCGGACTCGGCGACGACGCCCGTGACGCGGCGCAGCTTCTTCATCGGGCCGAGCTCGGACTCGTAGACCTTCTTGACGCCGTCGCCGAGGGAGGCCTCGATGGTGCGGATGTCGCGGACGAGGCGGGTGAGGCCCCCCGGCTCGACGGAGGCGGCCTGGTCGGAGCCCCACATCGCGCGGTCGAGAGTGATGTGGCGCTCGACGAAGGCGGCACCGAGGGCGACCGCGGCCAGCGTGGTCTGCAGGCCCGTCTCGTGGCCGGAGTAGCCGATCGGGACGTTCGGGTACTCGGCCTGGAGGGTGTTGATGACGCGGAGGTTGAGCTCCTCGGCCTTCGCCGGGTACGTCGAGGTGGCGTGGCAGAGCAGGATGTTGTCGCTGCCCAGGACCTCGACCGCGTGGCGGATCTGCTTCGGGGTCGACATGCCCGTGGAGAGGATGACCGTGCGGCCGGTGGCGCGCAGCGAACGCAGCAGCTCGTCGTCGGTCAGGGACGCGGAGGCGACCTTGTGGGCGGGGACGTCGAACTTCTCCAGGAAGGCGACGGCCTCGGTGTCCCACGGGGAGGCGAACCAGTCGATGTTCTTGCTCTTGGCGTACTCGTCGATCTGGCGGTACTCGTCCTCACCGAACTCCACGCGGTGGCGGTAGTCGATGTAGGTCATGCGGCCCCAGGGGGTGTCGCGCTCGATGTCCCACTGGTCGCGCGGGGTGCAGATCTCCGGGGTGCGCTTCTGGAACTTGACGGCGTCGCAGCCGGCCTCGGCGGCGGCGTCGATCAGCTTGAAGGCGTTCTCGAGCTCGCCGTTGTGGTTGATGCCGATCTCGCCGACGACGTAGACGGGGTGGCCGGGGCCGGCGGTCTTCGAACCGAACGTGCGCAGACGGGAGTTGGTGCTCATGGTGGAGAAGTTCCTTACTTGTCGAGGGAGTCGAGAGAAGGGCCGAGGATCCAGCTGGCGATCTCTCGGATCGCGCCGTCGCCGCCGGGGACGGTGGTGACCGCGCGTGCGGCGCCGCGCACGACGTCGTGGGCGCTCGCGACCGCCACGGGCCAGCCCACGAGGGCGAAGCACGGGAGGTCGTTGACGTCGTTGCCGACGTAGAGCACGCGCTCAGGCGCGATGCCCTGCTCCTCGCACCACTGCTTCAGTGCGAGGTCCTTGCGGTCGATGCCGTGCAGGACCGGAATCTTGAGCTTCCGGGCCCGGGCGGCGACCACCGGGTTCTGTTCCGTGGACAGGATGAGCATCGTCAGCCCGCTCTTGCGGAGGGCGGCGATACCGAGGCCGTCTCCGCGGTGCACGGAGACGAACTCCCGTCCGTCGGAGTCGATCAGCACCCTGTCGTCGGTCTGGGTGCCGTCGAAGTCGAGGACGACCGCGTCGATGTCTTCGGCGGTCGGCAGCGAACCGGGGCGGTTCGCGTCGAAGAGGGGGGCCAGCGCGCGGGCGCGGGCGAGGTCGTGCGGGTCGTCGATCTCCAGCACGCGGGCCGGGTCGGTGCGGACGAGCTCCGTGTGGCCGAAGAAGCGGTGCTGGTGCTTGCGCAGGCCCGCGGCGTCCATGGCGTAGGCCGCGCCGGTCTCCAGGAGGTCCTGGGGCCGGTCCTGGCGGCGGGGCCGGAAGGACTTGTCGTGGTTGACGCCGTTGCCGCCCTCGGCGGACTCGTCGGCGGCGTCGCGCCAGATGAAGCCGTGGAAGTTGGCCACCGTCAGCGCGGTGTCGGCGCCGTTCTCGGCGACCGCGCCGGCGACCCCGTCGATGTCCTCCCGCGTGATGAACGGGCTGGTGCACTGGACGAGCAGGACCACGTCGACCGCGGATCCGTGCAGCGCCTCGTGGGCGTCCAGGGCGTGCAGGACGGCCGCCTCGGAGGTGGCCGTGTCGCCGGCGATGGCGGCGGGGCGCAGCACGACCTCGGCGCCCGCCTCGCGGGCGGCGGTGGCGATCGCCTGGTCGTCGGTGGAGACCACGACGTCCGTGACGAGCCGGGTCGCCCGGCACTCGCGCACCGCGCGGGCCACCAGCGGCACTCCGCCGACCGGCAGGAGGTTCTTGGCGGGGACACCCTTGGAGCCGCCGCGCGCGGGGATCACCGCGAGCACCCGGCGCACCGGCGCCGTTTGACCCGCTTCCGAGTTGGTCATGCGCTGTTCTCCTTGACGAGGGACACGGGGAGGGCTTGAGGGATCGGCGGAAGGCTTGAGGGATCTGCGGTGGTCACAGCTCCCCCATCCGCCGGATCACGGGGGCCACGCGCTGCACTCCGTGGCGGTAGGCGCCGCGGGCCGCCCGGCGGACGATCTGCCGTACGGGGCTGGGCTCCTTGTCGGCCGCGGGGGCGCCGGGCAGCGGGCTGCCGTCCGGGGCGAGGTGGTGGCGGGCGAGGATCTCGGGGAGGTAGCCGGGGGCGGTGACGGGCGTGTAGTAGGGGGCGAGGGGCAGCAGTCCGGGGGCCGCCAGCAGGCCGGTGATCCGGGCGCGCGCCTCGTCGAAGGCCGTCTCGTACCGGCCCTCGGCGGCGACGCCCTGCCGGGCCACCCACGCCGGGTCGGGCGCCGGTTCGTACCCGGCGTCGAGCTGGTCCCAGGAGGCGAGGCAGCCGGAGCCCACGAAGTGGTGGTTGCCGAGCGCCTCGCGCACCCCGAGATCGCTGAGGACGACGGTGGGGATACGGCGGTGCAGGGACTCCAGGGCCGCCGTGGAGCTGATGGTGACCAGCAGGTCGGTGCGGTCGAGCACCTCGCCCATGTGGCCGTACACCAGCCGGAAGTTGGCGGGCAGGTCGGTCTTCTGCGCCAGCTTCTGGTAGGGCAGCTCCTCGATGTGCGTGGTGTGTTCGCCCGGCTTGGAGCGGAGCTTCAGCAGCACCTCGCGGTCCGGGTGGAGGCGGGCGTGCCGGATCAGCCGGTTCAGCAGGTACGTACGGTCCTTGCGGTTCTCCGGGACGGAGGGCTGGGCGGCGAAGACGACCGTGTACGGGTCGTGCTTCTCGTAGGCGGCGCCGCCCAGGAAGGGCAGTGCCACCTCCGTCACCGAGGAGGCGTCGGCGCCCACTCCCTCGTACACGGCCCGGAACCGTTCCGCGTCCTGGCGGGAGTTGGCGAGGACGAGGTCCGCGCCGTGCCGAAGCAGCAGGCCGTCGGCGAGCTTCTCGTAGACGACGCCGACGTAGCCGGTGACGACCACGGGCCGCTTGGTCCGTCCCTCCCAGACATGGGCCAGGCCGTGCAGGATCGCCTGCACACCGCCGCCCACGAGGGCGACGACGAGGACGTCGTACGGCTCCCCTTCCATGGCGCGCAGGAATTCGACGGCGGTGACCTCGCGGAGGGAATCCGCGCGGACGCCGACTTCTTCGAGCTGGCGGGCGGTGGGGGTGGCTCGGCCGCGCAGGAGATAACCGTCGAGCAGAATGTCCGATTCTGTCGGTGAAATGCGATTCGCGGTGAGCGAACCCCATTTCCACCGGGTATCGGAATCCGCGAGAACGGCGACCCGCAGGGACTTCCTGGTACTTGCTGGCACGTCCAAGACGCTAGGAAGCCATTCCGAGTTGCGGCCCAACCTGAATGCAACAAACGGTTAACAGCACATCGACGAATGGCGAATCGGGCCGTGATCCAGCCGGAAATCAGCTGGGTTCACGGCTTCGCCACGCGTCGTTCACCTGACATCTCACCAACGGTCAAGACGAATGCCGGGCCGCCGCCTAACGTCACGTGGGTGGTCAAGCTCTCCGTCATCGTGCCGTTCTACAACGTGCAGCAATATGCACCCGACACCTTGAAGAGCCTGCGTGCGAACGCACGTGAGGACTTCGAATTCGTTCTCGTGGACGACTGTTCACGAGACGAGACACCGGACATTCTCGCGCGCGCGGAGCGCGAGCTCCCCGGCGCGGTGTATGTCAGACACGAGAAGAACGGAGGACTGGCGACCGCGCGCAACACGGGCATCGACGCGGCGCACGGCGAGTACCTCACGTTCCTCGACGGGGACGACTGGCTCGCCCCCGGCTATTACGAACAACTCGTCGCCTCCATCGAGCAGTTGGGCTGCGACTTCGTCCGTACGGACCATGTCCAGTGCACCGCGCGGGCCCGCACCATCCACAGGGTCCCGCACGGCCGGCGCGGAGTGGTACTGAACCCCCGCGACGCGATACTGCCCGCCGACCGCTCCACCTCCGTCGACTACGCCTACGCCTGGGCGGGTATCTACCACCGCCGGCTGGTCGACCGGGGGCTGCTGCACTTCACCGACGGCCTGCGGACGGCCGAGGACCGGCCCTGGATCTGGAAGCTGCACCGGGAGGCGGAATCCTTCGCCACGGTGGGGCTTCTCGGTGTGTTCTACCGGCGTGGTGTGGCCTCCTCTCTCACTCAGATCGGGGACGTGCGCCAGCTCGACTTCATTCGCGCGTTCGACCAGGTGGTGGCGGAAACCGCCGCGGACCGCGACGCCGAAAAACTCCTGCCCAAGGCCGTGCGCACGTATTGCGCGATTATTTCCCATCATCTGGGATCCATCGAAAGGTTCGAGCCGGCAGTGGCACGGAAACTGAAGTCGATGAGCGCCGTCGCTCTGCGGAACATGCCGCAGGACGTGCTCGACGACGCCCTCGACTCGATGGACGTCCAGCGCGCCACGCGGCTGCGCCGGCTGCGCCGCCGTCCGGCTCCCACCACGGGGGTGGCCGCGTGACCACCCAGATCTTCGTGGCGTCCACGCTGTACGGCACGGCCACGCTGGCCGCGGCCCTGGACACCGACTGTTTCCGCCCCGCCGACCGGCGCATCCTGCTCGTCTCCAACAACGCGGCGACGCCCGAGACGACGCCCGGCGTCGACGAGATGCCCGGGTTCGAACAGCTGCGCGGCCGCTTCGACGACGTGATCTCGTGGAACGAGACCATCTCCCCCTTCCACCCGGGCGGCTGGGCACCGCGGCCCGACGACGTCCCCCTGTGGGAGCGGCATCTGCGGCTCGCCTGGAACCTCGGCGACGACGACATCGAGCTGGCCGTCGAGTCGATCCAGGTCAACCCGGCGCTCGGCATCTCGCAGATCTTCATGGGCGCGCCCGTCACCGTCTACGCGGACGGCCTGATGAGCTACGGCCCCACCCGCAACAAGATCGACCCGCTGGTCGGCACGCGCGTGACCCGCCTGCTCCACCTGGACCTCGTCCCCGGCCTCAAGCCGCTGCTGCTCACCGAGTTCGGCGTCGAGCCGGAGATCGTGCCGACGGACGCGTTCTCGAAGGTGCTCGCCGAACTGGTCGACACCGGCGACGAGCTGCCCTTCATCGACGAACCGGCCCTCCTGCTCGGCCAGTACCTCTCCGCGCTGGACATCCTCACCGCCGAGGAGGAGGAGAACCTCCACGTACGGATGCTGAAGGGCGCCCTGGCGCTCGGCCACACGCGGGTGGTGTTCAAGCCGCATCCCTCGGCCCCGGCCCGCTGGTCGCGCCTGCTGGAGAAGGAGGCCGAGAAGCTCGGCGCCGACCTCACCGTGCTCGACACCCCGGTCCTCGCCGAGGTGCTCTACCAGCGGATGCGCCCCGCCCTGGTCGTCGGCTGCTTCTCCACCGCGCTGCTCACCGCGTCGGCGCTGTACGGTCTGCCGGTCGCCCGCGTCGGCACCGGCCCCCTCCTCGACCGTCTCACGCCGTACGAGAACAGCAACCGCGTCCCCGTCACGATCGTGGACGCGCTGCTGCCCGAACTGACGAACGAGTCGGCGGTCAACGAGCAGCGCCGGAGCATGGACGTGACGGCCCTGACGGACCTCGTCCGGGCCGTCGGCTTCGCGATGCAGCCGAAGATCTACCCGGACCTGCGCCCGGCCGCCGAGACCTACCTGACCAGGCATCTGAACCACCACACCCGGCGCTACTTCAAGCGCAAGCGCCTCACCTCGCTGGCGCTGCCCGGCGCGGTCCCGGCGCAGCTGGCGTTCATCCCGCGCAACGCCACCGTGCGCCGGGTGGCGCGCCGCGCCCGCTCGCTGAAGCGGGCGGTGGGTCGCTGATCCGGCTCCTGGGCCGGGCCGTCGCGGGCCGACCCGGGAACCCGAAACGACGTACAGGTGAACGCGCACGGACCGTCGGGCGAATCGTCGGTCGGACGGCCAGGTAAACCCTATTAATCGGATTAGTGTGCTGTGGGTCCCATGAGTCCCGCTGAGGGGAAACCTGTGATCGACTCGCGCGAGGCCGTCCAAGTGGCCTCCACGGGCACCGTGGCCCGCACCGTCCTGCCGCCCACGGACGCACCGCCCCCCGCGATACCGGCCAAGCCCCGGGAGACGCGGCTGCGCGCACTGGACGGACTGCGGCTGGTCGCGGCGCTGATGGTGGCCGCGTACCACTACGGCGGGCGCGACGGCGAGGTCGCGAAAGCGTGGGGCAGCTCGCCGCGGCACCAGTTCCCCATGCTGCACGGGTACTTCGCGTACGGCTGCCTGGGCGTCCAGGTGTTCTTCGTGATCAGTGGCTTCGTCATCTGCATGAGCGGCTGGGGCCGCCCGCTGCGCTCGTTCTTCGCCTCCCGCGCCTCCCGGCTGCTGCCCGCGTACTGGGCCGCCATCATCCTGGTGACGCTGGTGTTCGCACTGCCGATGGTCGCGTTCAAGACGGTCTCGCCGAGCGACACCCTGGTCAACTTCACGATGCTGCAGTACCCGCTCGGCGTCGACCGGGTACTGGGCGTGTGCTGGACGCTGTGGGCGGAGGTCCGCTTCTACGCCCTCTTCGCGCTGTGCATCGTCCTGCCCGGCGCGAACCGCCGCCGCGTGATCATGTTCTGCGCCGGCTGGACGCTGGCCTACGCCATCGCGCAGGGCGCCAAGATGCCGCTGCTGGACATCGTCCTGATGCCCGAGTACGCGCCGTACTTCATCGGCGGCGTCGGCCTCTACCTGGTGCACCGCGACCGCAAGGACGTGTACGCCTGGGGCATCGTGGCCGTGAGCTGGCTGATCGGCCAGCACTACGCGGTACAGGGGCTGTGGCACGCCCCGCAGGCGAACGGCTTCTCCTACCGCACCACCTACGGCATCGTCCTCGTCGTCACCTTCGGCTACGTCGCCGTCGCCGCGATCGCCCTGGGCTGGCTGCGCTGGGCCAACTGGCGGTGGCTGACGGTCGCGGGCGCGCTGACGTACCCCTTCTACCTCGTCCACGAGCACCTGGGCTGGGTCGTCATCAAGGCACTCCACCAGGGGCTGCACATCCCGTCGTACGCCACGTTCCTGCTGACGGCGGCGAGCATGCTGCTGCTGGCCTGGCTGCTGAACCGGTACGTGGAGAACTGGCTGACGCCGAAACTGCGCACGGCGCTGGCGAAGCCCCGGCCTCAGCCGATCCCGTAACGCGTCCCGATCCCCGCGATCACCAGGGCCAGCCCTTCTTCGAAGTGCCGGTCGTAGTCCTCGAACATCTCCGCGCCCGCCGCGGCCGACAGAGGGAAGTCGGCCATCCGGCGGGCGCGGTCGTCCACGTCGTATCCCTCACGGCGCTCTCCGGCGAGCGGCTGGACGACCACAGCCGCCTGGCCTACAGCGAGATCTACGGCGACAAGAAGGCCGTCACCTGCGCCGACTTCCTCCGCCGGGCCGCGGCCTTCTTCGCAGCCGCGGGCATCGACCGCATCGAACGGGTCCTGACCGACAACGCCTGGCCCTACCGCAAGAGCTCCGCCTGGCGGCAGGCCCTGGCCGACCTCGGCGCAACCGGCAAACCCACCCGCGCCCACCGGCCGCAGACAGGCGGCAAGGTCGAACGCTTCAACCGCACCCTGCTCGACGAACGGGCCTACCTGCGGCCCTACACCAGCAACGCAGAACGCGCCGCAGCCCTGGCACACTTCCTACACACCTACAACCACCACCGCTGCCACACCGCACTCGGCGGCCAGCCACCCATCACCCGCGTGAACAACCCTGCGGGTCAATACACCTAGGCGCTGGCCAGGGTGAGCTTCACGGCGAAGCCCAGGAACAGGGCGCCCGCCGCGGTCGTGGCCCCCGCCGAGAGCCGCTTGCGTCGCCGGAAGGCCGCCGCCAGCTTCGTCCCGCTGAAGATCAGCGCGGTGAGGTACAGGAAGCTGGCGAGCTGGGCGAAGGCGCCGAGGACGACGAAGGAGAGGGCCGGGTAGGCGTAGCCCGGGTCCACGAACTGGACGAAGAAGGCGACGAAGAACAGGATCGCCTTCGGGTTGAACAGGCTGATCACCAGCGCCCGCCGGTAGGGCCGCTCCTCGGCGGCCGGCGCCGCGGCCACCTCGCTCTCCTCGACCCGCTCGTGCCGGGTCCGCCACATGGCCAACGCGGCGCGCAGCATCCCGAACGCCAGCCACGTCAGATATCCGGCCCCGGCGTACTTCACGATCCCGAACAGCACGGCGTTGGCCTGTAGCAGCGAGGCGACTCCGGCCGCGGACAGGGTCATCAGCACGGTGTCCCCGCACCAGACACCCGCGGCGGCCGTGTACCCCGTGCGTACGCCCTTGCGGGCGGCGACGGACAGCACGTACAGCGAGTTCGGACCGGGAAGCAGAACGATCAGCACGAGTCCCGCGAGATAGGTCGGGAGGTCGATAACACCAAGCATGAGGTGGAGTGTCGCACGGCAGTACGACAACGGACCCAACGGGTGCCGAGGGTCAATCCCCGCCCAGAAGGGTGTCGACGGAGAGGTCGAGCGTGACACCGACGAACTCGGGCACGGGGACAGTCTGACCGCGCCTGTAGCGCTGAGGCGCGGGGTATCTCCCGTCGACCGGGTTCTGGTGGAGAAGCACCTCGTCGTGTCGGCGGTCGACCACGACGTAGACGGGAATTCCCGCCTCGGCGTAGCAGGCGACCTTGAGGCCGAGGTCGTCGGACCAGTTGCAGGCGGTCACCTCCAAGACCATCCGGAAGGCGCGGGGCGCATAACAGTTGATCTGGACGTGCGTGCTCAGGAAGTCCGCCTCGACGATCGAGAGGTCGGGAACGGCGAAGTCCTCCGGCCCTGTGGGCAGCCACAACCCGATCCCCAGCAGACACGTAAGCCCTGCGTGCTCCAGTCCGGCGTCGAAGAACGTCGTGATGAGGCGCGTCAGTGTCCGCTGATGCGGACCGTCGGCCCACGGCGTCGCGGTGAGCCTCCCGTAGAGGATCTCCCCCCGGTACCCCTCCAGCTCACGGGTGAGCCAGGCCTCGGCCTCGATGACAGTCGTCCGCCGCCGCGATGGCACCGCCACGCCAACTCCTCTCCGGATACACCCCGTTCACAGAGCGTATCCGGAACGGCACCCTCAGAACACATCGCTCGGCACATACGTCCCCCAAACCCCCCGCAACGCGTTGCACACCTCGCCCACCGTCGCGCGGGCGCGCAGGGCGTCCTTCATGGGGTAGAGGACGTTGTCCGTGCCCTCGGCCGCCTTCCTGAGGTCGGCGAGGGCCGCGTCCACCGCCGGCTGGTCGCGCTCGGCGCGGAGCTTGGTGAGGCGTTCGGCCTGCTGCGCCTCGATGGCCGGGTCGACGCGGAGAGGCTCGTACGGCTCCTCCTCGTCGAGCTGGAAGCGGTTGACACCGACCACGACCCGCTCACCGGAGTCGGTCTCCTGCGCGATCCGGTAGGCGCTGCGCTCGATCTCGCCCTTCTGGAAGCCGTGCTCGATCGCGGACACCGCGCCGCCCAGCTCCTCGACCCTCGCCATCAGTTCGACCGTGGCCGCCTCGACGTCGTCGGTCATCTTCTCGATGACGTAACTGCCGGCGAAGGGGTCGACCGTCGCCGTCACGTCCGTCTCGTACGCCAGGACCTGCTGCGTCCGCAGCGCCAGGCGCGCGCTCTTGTCCGTCGGGAGCGCGATCGCCTCGTCGAAGGAGTTGGTGTGCAGCGACTGTGTGCCGCCGAGGACCGCGCCCAGGCCCTGCACCGCGACGCGCACCAGGTTCACCTCCGGCTGCTGGGCGGTCAGCTGGACCCCGGCCGTCTGGGTGTGGAAGCGCAGCATCAGCGATTTCGGGTTCTTCGCGCCGAACTCCTCGCGCATCACCCGCGCCCAGATGCGCCTGGCCGCGCGGAACTTCGCGACCTCCTCCAGGATCGTCGTACGGGCGACGAAGAAGAAGGACAGGCGGGGGGCGAAGTCGTCGACGTCCATGCCGGCGGCCACGGCCGTGCGGACGTACTCGATGCCGTCGGCGAGGGTGAACGCGATCTCCTGCGCGGGCGAGGCACCGGCCTCGGCCATGTGGTAGCCGGAGATCGAGATCGTGTTCCACTTCGGGATCTCTGCCTTGCAGTACTTGAAGATGTCCGCGATCAGCCGCAGGGAGGGCTTGGGCGGGAAGATGTACGTGCCGCGCGCGATGTACTCCTTGAGCACGTCGTTCTGGATCGTGCCCGTCAGCTGATCGGCCGGGACGCCCTGCTCCTCCCCCACCAGCTGGTACATGAGCAGGAGCAGCGCCGCGGGGGCGTTGATCGTCATCGACGTGGACACCTTGTCCAGCGGGATGCCGCCGAACAGGATCCGCATGTCCTCCACCGAGTCGACGGCCACGCCGACCTTGCCGACCTCGCCGTGCGCGATCGGCGCGTCCGAGTCGTGGCCCATCTGGGTGGGCAGGTCGAAGGCGACCGACAGGCCCATCGTGCCGTGCGCGATCAGCTGCTTGTAGCGCGCGTTCGACTCCACGGCCGTGCCGAAGCCCGCGTACTGGCGCATCGTCCACGGGCGGCCCGTGTACATCGACGGGTAGACACCGCGGGTGAAGGGGTACGCGCCCGGCTCGCCCAGCTTCTCGGCCGGATCCCAGCCGTCCAGAACCTCGGGTCCGTAGAGCGGTTCGATGGGCAGTCCGGACTCCGACTCGCGCGCCATTGCTGTGCCTCCCGCTGAAGTTACTTACTGGTAGGTCCGACCCTCGCCACGGACTGTAGCGGCGGCCGTGCGCGGGATGGAGAAGACCGCGCTGGGACCTTGCTCACAGGCTTCATCGCTCTCAGGATTCATTGCTCACAGGCTTCATTCCCCAGGATCGCGCGTCGTTCGCAACCGGGCGCGCCTGGGGAGCATCTCAGGGGACACGACGACGTACCGGGGGTTGGAATGCGTACGACTGGTATGAGGAGATCGCTGGCCGCCCTCGTGGCACTCGTCGCGGTGAGCGGCTGTACGGCCCAGGCCGTGGACGCGCACGGGAACGCGCGGGGGAAGACGCCGGGGAGCACGCAGGGGAGCACTCAGGGCAAGACGCCGCCGTCCGCCTCGAAGACGGACCGTTCGGCCACGCCGGGGGACGACAAGCCGGGCGACACGACGCCGTCCGCCGCCCCCAAGGTCCTCTGGTCCCGCGGCGACAAGGGGAACGACGTCCGTGAGGTCCAGGCCCGGCTGCACCAGGTCGCCTGGCTCATCCCGGCGCCGACGGGGACGTACGACACCCCGACGGTCACCGCGGTGAAGGGGTTCCAGGGCAAGCGCGGGCTGCCGCGGACCGGTGAGCTGGACGCCGTCACCTGGGAGCGGCTGCGGGGGATGACGCACAAGCCGGCCGCGTGGGAGCTGTACCCGTACGGCGGGCAGCCCGCCGCGCGGCCCGACCCGCGCTGTATGACGGGCCGGGTGCTGTGCGTCAGCAAGACGAGCCGCACCCTGCGCTGGATGATCGACGGGAAGACGGTCTCGGAGATGGACGTGCGCTTCGGCTCGCAGTACACGCCGACCCGCGAAGGGGTCTTCAGCGTCTACTTCAAATCGCGCTACCACGTGTCGACGATCTATCACACGTCCATGCCGTACGCGATGTTCTTCAGCGGCGGCCAGGCGGTCCACTACTCCCCCGACTTCGCGGCCCGCGGCTACTACGGCGCCTCGCACGGCTGCGTCAACGTACGGGACGAGGGGAAGATCGCGGCGCTGTTCGCACAGGTCCGGGACGGGGACAAGGTCGTCGTCTACTGGTGACGGCCGGCCCGGAGGGCGGAAGGGGTGATGGGGCGCGGGCGGGACCGGGGGAACGTGTCCCGCCCGCGCCGATGTGCACCAGGCCTGGGTACGGGGGGAACCCCGGCTCAGTGCGACGGCCGATGACCAGTCGGCTCACCCAGTACTGCGTCGGCGCGGCCGAAAACGTCACACCCGGGCGGAAGAAAATTCCGAAGGAATGCGAAACCGCAGGTCAGAGGGCAGATGGCAGGGTTCTCGGAGTACGGGTGGCTGAGAACACGCCCGGTCCGGATGGCCGAAAGCCTGCTCAGGAGGTGGGCAGCAGCGGCTGCTCAGGAGGTCGGCAGCAGCGGCCGCTCAGAGGGACGGCAGCAGCGACTGCTCAGAGGGACGGCAGCAGCGGCGCGACGACCGAGCGCGGCGACGGGGCGAGGATCCCGTTGCGGTCGTGGTGGCCCCCCGTGCCGCCGGAGCCTGTGTGGCCGTCGCCCTCACCGCCGTTGTCCCCGCCACCGGAGCCGCTGCCCGAGCCGTCGCCGGAACCGCCCCCGGCCCCCTGGTCGGAGCCGGAGCCCGAGCCCGCGGCCCCCTGCTGCCCCTGGTCCTCGCCCGTTGCGGCGCCCGTCTGACCCAGGACGCCCTTGCAGTACTTCTTCACGCGCCGGCCGCCGCCCGCGGCGTCCACCAGGACACGTCTGCGGCCGGACTCCAGGCTCTTGCCGTCCAGCACGTCGCGGCAGTACGAGCGTGTCCTGGCCCACCATTCGCGGGCGCGGGCCGACCGCCCGGCGTCGGAGGAGTCGGGCTGTCCGCTCGGCGCGCCGGGCCCCTGGGCCTCGTCGTCGCCCGAGCCGGCACCGGCCGGCGCGCTCGTGGTGGCACCCGGGACCGGTACCTCGGAACCATCGGTCTTCGAAGCTCCGGGCGACGGCGACAGGGACGGCTGCGGCGGTGTCTGCGCCGCGGAAATCGTCGCGGCCGGGTTCGGCGAGTCGTCACGGAACGGAGTCGGCAGCACTCCGGTTCCGGCCGCGACGGCGACTCCGCCGATCATCCCCGCGGCCAGCGCGGCGACGATCCCGAGGCGCACCGGACGGCCCCAACGGGGCCCCCGCAGGGCCGGAGCCGGACGGCCCAGCCGGACGAGACCCGCGTCGGCAAAGTGGGCCGCGGCCCCCGGGCGCCCCCGGCGGCCGAGCTGGACCACCTCGCCGTTCCGGCCCGCGCGCGCCTGTTGGAACGCGGCCAACGCGACAGCCTCGCCGGGGAGTTCGGCGCTGGTCGGCGCGGGTTCGGCAGCCAGCGCACCGAGCACGTCGGCAAGCCGCTTGGCCCTGCCCTGGGTGTCGGCGTCGACGGCTTCCAGCGGCTCACCACGCAGCAGACGCTCCGCGGCGTCACGGTCCAGCCACTTGTCCTGCTCGTCGGCCATCACATGTCCTTCTGCGTCCGCGAACGCGTATGCGTCACACCCGCGGACGTCACCGCGCGTGTGCGCGACTCTCTTCGTGACTCTCTTTGTGGGGGGACGGCGCCGAGGCCGCCGGCGGATTCCGGATCCGCGCCGAGCAGTTCCGCGAGCCGCTTGAGACCGCGGTGCGCCGCGGTGCGGACGGCTCCGGGCCGCTTGCCGAGGGTCTCGGCCGCGGTCTTGGCGTCGAGGCCGACGACCACGCGCAGCACGACGGCTTCCGCCTGGTCCTGCGGGAGTTGGGCTATCAGCGAGAGGGCGCTGTCGGTGGCCAGCGCCTCGATCGCCTCGCCCGCGGTGTCGGAATCGCCGGCCTTCGCGGTCAGTTCCGTCTCGTCACCGCCGATCGCGGGGCGGCGCCCGCGCATGCGTATGTGGTCGAGGGCGCGGTTGCGGGCGATCCGGGCGGCCCAGCCTCGGAAGCGGTCCGCGTCGCCGCTGAACCTCTCCATGTCACGGGCGATCTGCAGCCAGGCCTCGGACGTGACGTCCTCCGCGTCCGGGTCGCCGACCAGCGTCCGTACGTATCCGAGCAGCCGTGGGTGCACCGAGCGGTACACAGTCCGGAACGCGGTCTCGTCCCCGTCCTGTGCCGCAAGCACCGCGGCGGTCAGCTCCGCGTCGTCCCCCAGCACCGCGCGCCCTTCTGCGCCTAAGCCGGCGCCGCTATCGCGGACCGGGTTGCTCGCCGTTGTGGTTCCTCAGTTGGTGGTTGCGGTCCTAGGCCCCTCACGGGTGCGGTTGTCCGTCCTCCGCACCCCGGCGCGAATGGCACGTTACGGCCTGAAACCGCTCCCCGTCCATGTTCGTACAGCATGCAACTAAATGGTGACGCAGTGAGGTGTGACAGAAAACGCAGTCGCGGCGCTGTAGAGAGTACGGGCCGCCGCGCGGCCCGTGCCGCGCGACGGTCGGGGCCTCTCCTGTGGGGGGTGGCGGCCCCGGCCGTTGCCATCGGCGTCTGACTCTCCTTGAACTCGCGCCCTGGTCGGCGCTGCTCGCGCGGTCGCCAGTCGTCGCGCCGCCGGGTCCGCGCCCCGTGCGCCCCGCCCTCGCGAGCGGCCCGGTACGCGGCGACGGTCCGCCCCTCGGCCTCCGGATCGACGGGAACACCCCTTGCGGCGAAGGCGAGCAGCGCGTCGAGGAAGGTCCCGTTCTCACCCATGTCCCAGCCCACCCGTGCCTGTCCTCGGCCCACCGCTTCCTGACGCTCGTCCCGAATTTCCTGGCGTCAGGAGGCCGTTGGGCGTCACACCCCGGGCTCCCCGTCGGCGCCGAGCTGCTGCGCCAGGCGCTTCAGGCCACGGTGGGCGGCGGTGCGGACCGCGCCCGGGCGCTTGCCGAGGACGCGGGCGGCGGCGGGGCCGTCGAGACCGACGACCACGCGCAGCAGTACGGCCTCGGCCTGGTCGCGGGGCAGCCCTGCGACCAGTTCCAGGGCGCGCTCCGTGGAGAGGCTCTCCAGCGCCTGGTCGTGGGTGCTGTGGGTGCCGGGCAGTTCCAGTATGTCGTTCTCGAGCCCGGTCGCCCGGGGCCGTACCTTCTGCCTCCGCAGATGGTCGAGCGCGCGGTGCCGTGCGATGGCCGCGGTCCAGCCGCGGAACCCCGCCCCGTCCCCCTTGAACCGCCCGAGGTCCCGCGCGATTTCCAGCCAGGCGTCGGACGCCACGTCCTCCGCGTCGTCCCCGACGATCCCGCGCACGTACCCGAGCAGTCCGGGCTGCACGGACCGGTACGCCAGCGCGAAGGCCGCCTCGTCCCCCTGCTGCGCCCGCGCCACGGCCGCACCGAGCTCACCGTCGTACGCCTGTACGCGGCGGAGTTCCCCTCCGTGGCCCAACGCTGCCCTCGTTCGCCCCGAGTCGGTCAGAATGCGCACCGTGCGACACGGTCGGCCGTGTCGACGCCCACGTGGTCATCTGCGTCGGGCCCCACAGAAATGTCACAGCCCGTCAGGCGCCCCGGGAGTCCCTCGGAACACGTCCTGGCTCAGGCGTCTGTCTCCACCGGTTCGGGCAGCGGAGCCGGACGCCCCTGCGGGGCCGGCATCCGGTCCGCGTTCACCACGATCCCGGCGATCAGCGCGGCCAGCAACAGCGCTCCCATCGCCCACCAGGTGGCCACGTTGAAGCCGTGCACGGCGGCCCGGGAGGCGAGGGCGCGACGGTCGACGCCGGGGGCCGCGTGCGCGGTCGCGTACCGGGTCGTCACGCTCGCGGCGATCGTGTTGAGCAGCGCCGTACCGATCGAACCGCCGACCTGCTGGGCGGTGTTGAAGGTGGCGGAGGCCGCGCCCGCGTCCCGGGGCGCGACGCTGACCGTGGCCAGCGAGATGGAGGTCATCATCGCCGTGCCCATGCCGAGGCCGAGCATCAGCATGCCGGGCAGGATGTGCGAGGCGTACGCGGGTGCCACCCCGACCTGCGCGATGATCGCCAGCGCGCCCGCGGCCAGCAGCAGCCCGGGGACGATGAGGGCGCGCGGCGGGACCCGGTTCAGGAGGCGGGCCGCGACCTGTGTGGAGCCGGTGATCATGCCGACGGTGATGGGGAGATAGGCGAGTCCGGTCTTCATCGGCGAGTACCCGAGCACGCGTTGCATGTAGTAGGTGAGGAAGAGGAAGACCCCGAACATCCCGATGGTGACGAAGAGGATGGTGAGGAATGCCCCGACCCGCTGCCGGTCCCTGACCACCGACATCGGCAGCAGCGGCACCCGGGCGCGGGTCTGCCAGAGCCCGAACACGCCGAGCAGCACGACCCCGGCGGCCAGCAGTCCGAGGACCAGTCCGTCGCCCCAGCTCCTCGACTCCGCCTCCGAGAAGCCGTAGACCAGCGAGAGCATTCCGGCGGAGCCGAGCACCGCACCCGGCACGTCGAGGCGCGCGTCCTCGTAACGGCCGCCACCGCTGAGCACCGCCAGGGCGCCGGCGAACGCGACCAGGGCGATGGGGACGTTGACGTACAGGCACCAGCGCCAGTCCAGGTACTGGGTGAGGAAGCCGCCCGCGAGCAGCCCGAACGCCGCGCCCGCGCCGACGATCGCGCCGAACACGCCGAAGGCCTTGCCGCGTTCCCCGGGGTCGGTGAACGTCGTCGTGAGCAGCGACAGGGCGGCGGGGGCGAGCAGCGCCGCGAACACGCCCTGGAGGGCGCGCGCCCCGAACAGCATCCCGGAGTTCGCGGCCGCGCCGCCCAGCGCGGACGCCGCGGCGAAGCCCAACAGGCCGATCATGAAGGTGAGCCGACGACCGGCGAGGTCGGCGATCCGGCCGCCGAGCAGCAGCAGTCCGCCGAAGGCGAGGGTGTACGCGGTGATGACCCACTGCCGGTTGCCGTCCGACATGTGGAGGGCGGTCTGGGCGGAGGGCAGGGCGATGTTCACGATGGTCATGTCGAGGACGACCATCAACTGGGCGAGCGCGATGACGACGAGCGCCCACCAACGGCGGTTGTCGGCCACGAGGCCTCCCGGGTTCGGCGGTTGCCCTCATGTTCACTCCGGAGACCGCCGTTTGGGAACGGTCGCGTACCTTAAGAACCCGCAATCTCGCCGGCGTTCGGCACGCTCCCCACTCCCCACCCCCCCGCTATCCGACGGCCTCGCGGCACAGCAGCCGCAGCGAGCCGTCGCCCGCGTAGCAGCGGCGGGCCTCGTCGACGGGGTCCCACAGGCGCCCGTCGGGGGTGCGCAGCCAGTATTCGCCGCCCGTCTCCCACCACTCGGCGCCGGTACACCGGACGACGACCTCACCGGCGTACGCGCCGAAGCCGCGCAGCACGGTGTGGACGGCGGCGTACGGCGCCCCCTCCCGGCGTATCTCCTCGATCAGCCGGTCGACGCGCCACAGACTCTGCGCCGAGTAGTCGAGGCGCAGCCGGGCTGCCTCGCGCATCGTCGCGACGGTGTCCGCGGCCCAGCGCACGGGCTTGGTCGCGGCGGAGGGCCTGGCCGTCCGGATCGGGTTCGCACTCGTTGCGTTCACACTCGTAGCGTTCACACTCGGAAGAGCGCCTTCCGGACGGGATTCGTCACGCGTTCCAGGCGCCTTCGCGACACCGGCCCAGGACCCCCATCTCCGGCCCCAGGACGGTCACAGGAACCCCTCAGGGAAACAGGTTTACGACCGTCCGCGCGCCCGGCGCGACACCACCGCGCGCAGGACGCGCCGCCCCTCCGTCGACACCTCCAGGGCGGGGCGCAGTCCGCCCGCGCCGCGGCCCGCGAGCAGTTCCAGGACGGCGACCTGGCGGCGCAGTTCGGCCGCCACGAGGGGGCCGTCGCCGTCGGCGGCGACATCGAGGAGCCGGTGGATCTGCAGGGCCGCCGCCGAACAGGCGTCGGCCCAGGCGCGCAGCGCGGACGCGCAGGGGTCGTCGGGGGCGGCGGCGAGCATACGGCGGGCGAGTACGGCGGCGCGGTCCTCGTCACTCACGGCGGCCTCGGCCTCGGTCTCGGCTCCTGGGCCGGATCCGGGGGCGGGGTCGGGGTCGGCGGAGTCCAGTTCCGCCCGTGCCTTGGCAAGCCGTTCGCCCCAGGCGTCGCCGTCCGCGCCGCCGTCCGCGAGGCTCGACCAGAGCGGCCGCAGGACGTCGTCGTCGCCGCCCAGCAGGGGCACGCACCGATCCAAACAAGCCAGCCCGCTCGCTGCCAGACCACGCTCGTCGGCCTGAGCGATCAGGTCCACCAGGCTCATCACGCCTCCCTCGACAGGGCGCTCCCGCTTACGGAGCCCGCACTTTCCCTTACTGCGTGCTCCGGAGCGGGAGTGTCACAGGGGCACCACTCCGAGCCGGTCGAGGAACCGGAAGAGCAGGTTTTCGGCCAAGGGATCGGCGTCCGCGGTCAGCACGGCGAGCAGGGGTTCGGCGACCACCGTGTGCCCGGCTTCCGCGGCCCAGGCGACGGCCCTTGCGGCGGCGTCGGAGGGCTCCAGGAAGTAGTCGTCGACGGTGAGCCCCTCCTCGCTCTGCCCGAGATGCGCGGCCATCGCCGTGCGTGCCAGACACGTCGTCCACGCGCCGCTCCCGGGACCGGCCGCCTCGACGACCACACAGTCGCTGTTCATGACGTACCCGAAGAGCGCGGGCGCGCCGGTCTCCCGGGCGAGCGAGTTCATGCTCCCGACGTCGCCGTCACCGCTCGGGTACTCCCAGACCTGCCAGCCGTCGGGCGCCGTGGTCCGCAGCACCATCCCGTGCGCCGCGCCCAGCGCGTCCAGCTCCGCGAGCGGCCGCTCGCTTCTGCCCACGACGTAGTAGCCCCAGTAGCCCATGCCGGTTTCCCCCCGGTGGTGTTTCGGTTCGGCCGCGCCGAATACACCACAGGGGTCGGGGAGTTGGCCAGGGAATCAGCCGAACCGGCGCGCCGCCTGCCCCCAACGGCCCAATGCCGCCCGTCAGCGGTGGTCTCGTACGGGCGCCGGGACCGGCTCTCCGGATGGGACGGGTCCGCGCAGGGCCTTCTCGTTCTGCATCCGGGTCAGGCGCAGGACGACGAGGATGGCGAGTACGGCGGCCACAACGCCGGTGACGTCCGCGAACAACACGTCGCCCGCGGCGACGTAGAGCTCCACGGCGGTCTCGGCCTTGCGGTAACTCTCGAACCCGGCCCGGCCGACGAACAGCGTGATGGTCCACATCACCCACCAGGCGTTGACGAGCCCGTGCGAGGTGCGGGAGCCGGCGGGACGGCTCGCGTCCCAGGTGTTGAGCATGATCCGGCGCGGGAACCAGAAGCTCACCACCGGCACGACCCAGCCCCAGCCCACCCAGGCGCGCCCCATTTCATGCCCGAACGGGTCGAACACCTCGGCGTTGATCCGCACCCGGTAGAACCAGACGAGGTAGAAGACGACCGTGGCAGCCAGGGAGACCAGCTGCACGACCCCGACCGCGGCCATGACCGAGTCCGCGTGGTCCGCGTCCCGCTGGAGGGCCTCGCCGACCCCGCCCTCCAGGATGGTGCCCGTGACGTCGTACACCTTGACGCCCGCCCAGATCCCGAAGAGACCCGCGGCGACGACCACGCCGAGCAGGACCGCGACCGCTCGCCCGAGGCCCACCGGCGAGCGCAGCCGGGCAACCCCGTGCGGCGGCACCATGGTGCCGCCGGGCATGGGCGTACTGGACATGAAATCCCCCCGAATCACCGGCACGTGAGACCGCGCCGGCACAAGAAGCCGGGCGGGCCCTCCCCTAGGCACACCCGGCACACGAATCACAGGGAAGATACGCCTCAGCCCAGCCGGTTCGCCAGGCTCTTGAAGTCCGTCCAGGACAGCGCCGGCCGACCGGGATCCCACAGCTTCTGGATCGTGGCACGCAGCGGCATCCTGATCCCCGCCGCCACCTGGTCCTGGGTCTGCGAGTTCGCGCGGTCCGACCAGACGGCGAAGCTCCCGCCGAGGATCTGGCTGTCGTACTTCGCGGGGACCGGCGTGGTGCCGCGGACGACGAGCGGGGTCCACTGCTCGTAGATGCGCTGCCCGGTCGGGTAGACGAAGGTCTGCGGCTCACCGAGGACGTAGTAGAGGTACTCGTCGTTGTAGTTGATGAGCTTGCGGCCCGCGCTCAGGTACTCGACGGGCGGGCGCGCGCCGAGCTCCTTGCCGGTCCAGTACGCGACCTCCAGGTTCTTGTCCGCCTGGACCGTGCCGCCGCTGAAGAACCCGTCGTTCCAGGCCCGCAGGGTCCGGCCGTGTCCGCGCATCACCTGGGCGCGGTCGTTGAGCCAGCCGGTGGTGAGGTCCGCGACGGTGGCGCCGGGGCCGTAGGCCTGCTTGGCGGCGGCGGCCAGTTGCGGGAAGGAGGTCGACGGGCTGGCCACGGTCAGCGCCTGGTACTCGTCGCCGCCGAGGTGCCAGTACGGGCCGGGGAAGAGACCGGCGTACTCGTTCAGCAGGTCGTCGACGATGCTCGCCGCGGCGGGCTTGGAGATGTCGACGGTGCCACGGGGGGTGGATCCCGAGACGCTGCGCAGCTGGAGGTCGGGGTGGGCGGCGATCACGGCGCCGAGGTGGCCCGGCGAGTCGATCTCGGGGACGACATGGATGTGGCGGCTCTCCGCGAGGGCGACGATGTCGCGGACGTCCGTCTTGCTGAGGTGGTCCTTCGACACGATCTCCGGGTGGGTGTCCGACTGGATGCGGAAGCCCTGGTCGTCGGAGAAGTGCAGCCCCAGCTCGTTGTACTTCAGATCGCCCAGTTCCCGGATCCGGTCCTCTATCCAGGCCGCGGAGTAGGGCTTGCGCGCGATGTCGAGCATGAACCCGCGGCGCGGCTTGGCGGGCTGGTCGCGCACGACGCCCTCGGACGCCGTACCGCCGCCGTGCACCTCCTGCTTGAGGGTGCGGGTGCCGTAGAAGACGCCCGCCTCGCCGGGCGCGGAGATGGTGACCCGGCGGTTCTTGACGGTCAGGGTGTACGACTCCGGGTCGGCGCCGCTGGTGTTCAGGCCGAGTTCGACGTCTCCGTCCTTGGCCGCCGTCTGTCCGGCGTAAGACAGTTTCAGCTCGCCCGCGAGCAGCTTCCCCTCGTCGGCGAGGCCCGCGTCGTCGACGACCACGCGGGCGCCCGAGGCGGGACGCCAGCCGGGGCCGCGCGCCGGGGTGTGCTCGCGTACGGCGGGGATGGTGCGCGGGGTCTGGGAGAGCGGGTACGTGCGGGTCGGCGTGGGAGACGGTGGGGGCGCGGCCCCGGTCCGGTTGGCGGACCCGGCCGCCGTCCGGTCCGGAGCGACGCTCGCCCCGGTCTGCGCGCCGGCGCCGCCGGACGGCCACAGCGAGACGGTCGCCACCACGGCACCGGTCACCGCCGCCACGCCGACCGCTATCAGTACCGGCCGCTTCCCGTCCTGCACCGGCGCCCGTCGTCGCCTGCCCGTGCTCACCGCACCACGCCCTTCGCTTCGGTAACCGAGGCCCACGCCCTGTCGTACGCATCGAGCGCCTCGTACACCTCACGTCGTACACCCCCGGATGTTCCACGGTCCCCCTCTCCACGTCACCCGTCCACCGCAGGTTCCGAAACTCTCCCGTCCGGGTGAAATTCGGGCCTCCGTCGGACACCTCCCGTCAATCGTCGATAACGTGGTGGCACAACTCTCACTTCTTCCCCTGCCGCACCACACGTGACGTTCACAGGACGTCACGGCCTCCCGTCGACATCCCACCGCCGAGGACCCACGCTGCCTTCGCACCGTCTTCCACGCCTCCCCGGCCAGGTCGCCCTACCCGAGCAGAAGAGCGTGCCGTCGTCCCCGGCGCGCCTGGAGCCGTTCAACTCGGCGCCCGCCGACTCCGTCGTGCGCGCGCTCCTGACCTGCTGCCGCAGCCTGCGCTGGGCCCACCGGCTGGCCGATCACCGGCCCTACCCGGACCTGGACGCCTTCCTCGCCGCGGCCGACGAGGCGGCCTACGACCTCACCCCGGCCGACCTCACCGAGGCCCTCGCGGGCGAGTCCCTCACACTGCTCCCGGACGGCGCGTACTCCGCCGCCCACACGGCCCTGAGCGCGGCCCACGCCGCCTACGAAAGCCGATTCGGGCACGTGTTCGTCATCTGTCTGGACGACTTCTCCCCGGAGGAATCACTGGATCAGGTACTCGTCGGAATCCGGTCACGATTGACAAACGATCCCGAAGAGGAGCGGCTCGTCGCGGCGGAGGAGCTGCGCCGTCTGGCCAGGGGCCGGATGACGCGCCTCCTCGGGGACGCGGGGCCCTGGCCCGTCCGGAATAGCCCGAACGTGCCTGATTGATTGCCAGTTTGATCACATAGATAGGGCCGCTGTAAACGTTCCGACAAGTCGTCGCTACGATGGCCAGGGCCGGTGGACCGTACCCGGCCGGGCCGACCGACACAGAAGCCGGCAGGCCCCAATCCCCGCTCCCGGAGGGTTCTTCCGTGCCGGCTGGAACGCTGTACCGCGGCCGGGAAGGAATGTGGTCCTGGGTGGCTCATCGAGTCACCGGCGTCCTCATCTTCTTCTTCCTGTTCGTACACGTGCTGGACACCGCTCTCGTCCGTGTCTCCCCCGAGGACTACGACAGGGTCGTGTCCACGTACAAGAATCCGATCGTCGCGCTGCTGGAGTACGGCCTCGTCGCCGCCATCCTCTTCCACGCGCTCAACGGCCTGCGCATCATCGCCGTCGACTTCTGGTCGAAGGGCCCGCGCTACCAGAAGCAGATGCTCTGGTCCGTCGTCGGTATCTGGGTCGTGCTGATGGTCGGGGCCCTCTACCCCGTCCTCGGACACGCATTCCGCGAAGTCTTCGGGAGCTGACGCAGATGTCCACTACTGAGACCGCCGCTTCCGGCATCGGCCCCGTCGAGGGCGCGGGTGAGTTCTCCGCGTACAGCGTCGACAACCCGGCGCCGTTCATCGAGGCCCCGCGCAAGCGCACCAAGAAGACCCCGAAGTCCACCCGTGGCAACTTCGAGATGTACGGCTGGCTGTTCATGCGCCTGTCCGGCATCGTGCTGGTCGTCCTGGTCATCGGCCACCTGCTCATCCAGCTCGTCCTCGACGGCGGTGTCTCCAAGATCGGCTTCGCGTTCGTCGCGGGCCGCTGGGCCTCCCCGTGGTGGCAGGCCTGGGATCTCGCGATGCTGTGGCTCGCGATGCTGCACGGCGCCAACGGCCTGCGCACGGTCATCAACGACTACGCGGAGCGCGCGAACACCCGGCTGTGGCTCAAGGGCCTGCTCTACACCGCCACGGTGTTCACCATCCTGCTGGGCACGCTGGTGATCTTCACCTTCGACCCGAACATCCGCTAGGCACGGGGCTGAGGTAACCGACTCATGCAGATCCACAAGTACGACACCGTCATCGTGGGCGCCGGCGGCGCCGGCATGCGCGCCGCCATCGAGGCGACGAAGCGCAGCCGCACCGCCGTGCTGACGAAGCTCTACCCCACCCGCTCCCACACGGGCGCCGCGCAGGGCGGCATGGCCGCCGCGCTCGCCAACGTGGAGGAGGACAACTGGGAGTGGCACACCTTCGACACGGTCAAGGGCGGTGACTACCTGGTCGACCAGGACGCCGCCGAGATCCTGGCGAAGGAGGCCATCGACTCGGTCCTCGACCTGGAGAAGATGGGCCTTCCCTTCAACCGGACGCCCGAGGGCAGGATCGACCAGCGCCGCTTCGGCGGTCACTCCCGCAACCACGGCGAGGCCCCGGTCCGCCGGTCCTGCTACGCCGCGGACCGCACCGGCCACATGATCCTCCAGACGCTGTACCAGAACTGCGTCAAGGAGGGCGTGGAGTTCTTCAACGAGTTCTACGTCCTCGACCAGCTGATCACCGAGGTCGACGGCGTCAAGCACTCGGCCGGTGTGATCGCCTACGAGCTGGCGACCGGCGAGATCCACGTCTTCCAGGCGAAGGCCGTGATCTACGCGTCCGGCGGCACCGGCAAGTTCTTCAAGGTGACCTCCAACGCGCACACCCTGACGGGTGACGGCCAGGCGGCCGTCTACCGTCGCGGGCTGCCACTGGAGGACATGGAGTTCTTCCAGTTCCACCCGACCGGCATCTGGCGCATGGGCATCCTGCTGACGGAGGGCGCCCGCGGTGAGGGCGGCATCCTCCGCAACAAGGACGGCGAGCGCTTCATGGAGAAGTACGCGCCGGTCATGAAGGACCTCGCGTCCCGTGACGTCGTCTCGCGCTCCATCTACACGGAGATCCGTGAGGGCCGCGGCTGCGGCCCCGAGGGCGACCACGTCTACCTCGACCTCACGCACCTCCCGCCGGAGCAGCTGGACGCCAAGCTCCCGGACATCACGGAGTTCGCGCGCACCTACCTCGGCATCGAGCCCTACACGGACCCGATCCCGATCCAGCCCACCGCGCACTACGCCATGGGCGGCATCCCGACGAACATCCAGGGTGAGGTGCTCAGCGACAACACGACCGTCGTGCCGGGCCTGTACGCCGCCGGTGAGGTCGCCTGTGTGTCCGTGCACGGCGCCAACCGCCTCGGCACCAACTCGCTCCTGGACATCAACGTGTTCGGGCGTCGCGCGGGCATCGCCGCCGCCGAGTACTCCGCGAAGGCCGACTACGTCGAGCTGCCCGAGGACCCGGCCTCGCAGGTCGTCTCGCAGGTCGAGCACCTGCGCGACTCCACGGGCACGGAGCGGGTCGCCGCGCTGCGCCTGGAGCTGCAGGAGTGCATGGACGCCAACGTGATGGTGTTCCGCACCGAGCAGACGATCAAGACGGCGGTCGAGAAGATCGCCGAGCTGCGCGAGCGCTACCGGAACGTCTCGATCCAGGACAAGGGCAAGCGGTTCAACACGGACCTCCTCGAGGCCATCGAGCTGGGCAACCTGCTCGACCTGGCCGAGGTCATGGCCGTCTCCGCGCTCGCCCGCAAGGAGTCCCGCGGCGGTCACTACCGCGAGGACTACCCGAACCGCGACGACGTCAACTTCATGCGCCACACCATGGCGTACCGCGAGGTCGGCGACGACGGCACCGAGTCCATCCGTCTCGACTACAAGCCGGTCGTCCAGACCCGCTACCAGCCGATGGAGCGTAAGTACTGATGGCTACCCCGACCCTCGACAAGGCGGACAGCGCCGGCCAGCCCGAGGCGGGCTTCGCCGACTCGCCGTACATCACCGCCACCTTCCGCATCCGCCGCTTCAACCCCGAGGTCGCGGCCGAGGCGGTCTGGGAAGACTTCCAGCTGGAGATCGACCCGAAGGAGCGCGTCCTCGACGCCCTCCACAAGATCAAGTGGGACCAGGACGGAACCCTCACCTTCCGTCGGTCCTGCGCGCACGGCATCTGCGGCTCGGACGCCATGCGGATCAACGGCAAGAACCGCCTCGCCTGCAAGACGCTGATCAAGGACATCAACCCCGACAAGCCGATCACGGTCGAGCCCATCAAGGGTCTGACGGTCCTCAAGGACCTCGTGGTCGACATGGAGCCGTTCTTCCAGGCGTACCGCGATGTGATGCCCTTCCTGATCACGAAGGACACCAACGAGCCGACGCGCGAGCGTCTGCAGTCCACCGAGGACCGCGAGCGCTTCGACGACACCACCAAGTGCATCCTGTGCGCGGCGTGCACGTCGTCCTGCCCGGTCTTCTGGAACGACGGCCAGTACTTCGGTCCGGCCGCCATCGTCAACGCGCACCGCTTCATCTTCGACAGCCGTGACGAAGCGGGCGAGCAGCGCCTGGAGATCCTCAACGACAAGGACGGCGTGTGGCGTTGCCGCACCACGTTCAACTGCACGGACGCCTGCCCGCGCGGTATCGAGGTCACCAAGGCGATCCAGGAAGTGAAGCGCGCGCTGATCACGCGTCGCTTCTGATCCGAGGCCGCCGATTGCGGTTCGCAGCACCGTTCCTCACCACGCGTGGTGAGGAACGGTGCTTTTGCCGTTTTGACGGGTTCACGGACTACTGAGGGAAACATTCCGCGCTCACACTGCTGGTCGACCAGCTGTGCAAGCAGGCGGCGGCAGGAGAACCCGTGTGGCCGGAGACGTGTCTGGAACACCGCACGAGGACGAGCCCATACCAAAGCTGGGTATCGGGGCAGCGCTGAAGGAAGCGCATTTCGTGGCCGCACCGCTGCTCACAGCGGCCGCACTCTCACTCGCCGGTGTGGTCGGCGGCGCGGACGACGAGTTCCGCTGGCCGGGACCGACGCTCCTCCTCCTTGTGATCACCGCCATGACGTTGATCTTCAGCATCCAACTCGGTTACAACGCCCGGCGCTATCTCTACACCTATCAGGAACTCAAGGATCGCTACGAGCAACGGGACGGCCCCGGCCACAACTCCGTTGCCTATGTACGCGACCGGTACGCACAGGCTCAGTCGCTCTGGCGGGAGCGCAGCAAGACCGCCGTGTTGGTCTACGACATCGGCACGCTGCTCCTCGGCCTGGGGGTCGCCGCCTCGCTTGCTCCGCCCGACTGCGGCAAGCAGGTCGTGTGGCGCTGGTCGGCGGCCGCCATCGTGTTCCTCGGCACTGTCGCGGACGGGCTCTGGGTCTGGTTCGCCAAGAACGATTCGTAGCGCGGTTCACGTCCGAACTGGAGGAAGCATGCTGCACGATGCCGTACTGCCCGGCGCGCAGCCGACGTCGAAGATATGCCCGGAATGCTGGTGTGACCTCGGCTGGAAAGCGGACGGGTTCATCCCCTGGTCGCGACACCGCCTCGAAGACGCTTACAAGGACGCCCTCGATGAGAAGACCAGTACGCTCCTGAGGCAGCTGAACTCGACGAGGCACGCTGTGAATCACGAGCGGGTCCGGCAGCAGCCGTGCCGGTTCCGCCACCTGCCGCCGTGGCTCCTGGCCCAGTGCCGCACACCCGAGGAGGTGGACAAGTGGCTGGAGAGGCTGCACCGTTGGTGGACGCCACCGCAGCCACCGAACGCTTCCTGACCTCTCAGTCGAGATCGTCCCTGCCCCGGCCGTGACGCCGAGACGCGGGATCATGGTCATACGGAAGATCCGCCGGGCCGGCACCCGCAAACAGCTCCGAGAGCCGCAAGAAGGTCTCCTCCTCCGTCTCGCGGTCCAGTGGAAGACGGTGGTGAAGGGCCTCAAGGAGGTCGAAGCGGTGCAGGTCGTACACCACATGCATCAGGCCTGAGTAGGCCTGCGCCGCCGTCACCGCGCTCTTGTACGCCACCGACGCCAGGGTCAGACCCACTGCGCACAGCCACCAGTTGGACGGCTCGTCGTACAGGGCCGCCGCGCCCGTCCCCGTGAGCGCCAGAAACGACCAGCACAGGTTGACAGCCGTATCGAGGGCATCCCGGGTAGAGCGCAGCACCTCCGCGATTCGATCCGACACCTGCAGATAAATCCGAGGCCAGGAGGTCAGCGTCGTCAGGCCGTAGCGCTCACCAGCACTCAACTCCCCCGCACGCAGGGCATTACCCAGTGCCGTGGGCAACAGAACCTCGACCGGCGGCTGAGCGGCGAGGCGGCGCCGCGCATCGGCCCGCACCCGCCGCGCGGTGTCTCCTCGCGCCACCTTGTCGACCCGCCTCCGCATCGCGTACCAGCGTCTGCGCTGTACCTGAACCAGCGCTCCCGCGAGCCCGGCCGTGAGTGACCAGCGGTCCCAGTACCCCTCCAGGACACGCACCGCACGCACCTGGAATGGCTGCAGCAACAGGCCGAGGAGGGAGCCGCAGACGGTGACCGCCGACAGTGCGCCGAGCACCACTGCGGGGCGCTGCGGCCACACGGCAGCCCAGTCGCTGCGCCCGGAGAAACTCCCCGCCCGCACGAGAGCAAGCACCCCGGCGACAAACAGCGCGCACGGCGCGAAGTGCACCGACAGCACCCGTCGCACGAAGCCCGCCCTCCCCATACGCCCCTCGACGCGTTTCAAGTATGGGGCTGGGCCTCTCCCGACCGGAGAGTGGGCAGCGTCTTCCCCCTTCGGGGACCGGCGGTCTCCTGTGCGCGGGTCCCGGTGCTCCGGCTCAGCTCGCCGAAGCCGTAGGAAGTCCGGCACTCCTGGAATCGGCCACCGGGCCCGCCGTCCTGCCGGGTCGGATCGTTGCCGACACTCGCCACGCCCAGAAGCACACCTGGTTGGCCCGTTCGCCGGGCACGGCACACACGCCCCCGAAGAAAACCTGAGCCAGCCCCCACACACCCCGCCCTATCCTTCCGGAATGAGCAACTCCCGGGCGGCCGCCGTCCTCACCACACCTGACCTCACCGAAGCGATACGCGCCGTGCGCACGCTGTTGTCCATCGCGGACATCTCTCAGGCGGAGGTCGACTTCGAGGGCGTGATCCGCTCACCGGAGGGCCTGGCCCGCGTGCTTCACGTACTGCCCGACCTCGAATGGAGGGCGTCGGCCGAATCGGACAACGCCTCGTCGAACGCCGGCGACGACCCGGCGGCCCATCTCCCCATCCGGGTCTTCGACTGGTGCCGTCCACTGGAGGTCGCCGAACCCTTCATCGCGGCGCTCGGCCCGGAGCTCGCAGCCATCCGCTGGGACCTGAACGCCTGGCCGGCGGTACCCGAAGCCGGCCTGGACTTCATCTCCCAGAAGTACGCGTACCTCACCCTCTCGGTGAACTCCAGCGACCTCTACCAGTGCGAACCGTCCGAGGACCACACGGTCTACGTCCACGTGCCGGACGAGCACCACATCGCCCGCGTCGAGTGGCTGGCCGAACGAGTGGGCGGCCACCGCACCGGCAGGGTGGAAGTAGCACCCCTCTGAACCCCGGGCGCTCCTGCCCCGTTCACTCCAGGGGCTTACTCCCGGTCGGCGTCGAGCGGGGAGTCTGCGAAGTGTTGCAACGCAAGTTGGGTCATGGCCGTAACTCACCGTCCACGCCCGCGATGTGTGACCGGAAGCGACCCGGCGGACCAAGGCCGCAAGCGCCACGTCACCCTGCGACCCGCTCCGCCTTCTCCTTCTTCAGCCCGATCAGGCAGTCTCGATCAGGCAGTCATGAGCGAGGCCGCCGGTCGATGGCTGTCAGGTCGATCTCGATCTCGAAGGGGACGGTGGCCTTGAGCCGGTCGTGGAAGATTCCGGTGAGGCCGTACGCCTTCGTGGCCGGGTCCAGTTCGTAGACGTAGACGACGGGGAGGCCCTTGTCGTCGTCCTGCTCGACCCGCCAGAAGTGCGGGACCCTGGCCTGGGCGTACTTGCGTGGCTTCACTTCGCGGTCGCGCTCTCGGGAGTCGGGAGAGACTACCTCGACGGCCAGGAGGATGTCGTCGGGCCGATACCAGGTCTGGTTCGGTCCCGTGACCGCCTCCACCGGAAACACCACGATATCCGGCTCCAGTCGGTTCTTCGTGTCCAGCTTGATCGTCATCTCCCGGTCGACATCGAGGTGATCCGGCGCCTGTTCCAAGAGCGCGTTGTCCAGCAAGCGCATGGTGCGCGAGTGGAAGCGGGTCTGCGGACTCACGAAAACGAGACTCCCGTCGATCAACTCCGTGTGCGGCGGGAGGCCCGGAATCCGGTCGAGGTCGTCCGCGGTCCAGCCCTCGGCGGGCGGGATCGGCCAGCGGTACGGCGGCTCGTCGTCGAGTCCGTTCTCGGATGCGGCGCTCATGATTGCTCCCATGCGACGGAGTCTCGCCTGTCGATTCAGCGTACCCAGGGGGGACGACAGCCGCCTCGCCCCAACGAGTGACCCCTGCGGTCAGCCCCCGGGCTTCCCGATGAGGCCGTACCTAATCTGATGGCATGTCAGATGATGTGTCGTACGAGCCGCTCGGTTTCGACAACGTACTGCTGCCCGTCGGGAACCTCGGCGCCGCGGTGGAGTTCTACGGACGGGCCGGCGTTCCGGTGGCGTTCCGGCTGGACGAGGCCGGGATCGCGCTGCTGAAGGTGGGCAAGGAGACACCGGGGCTGCTGCTGCGACTGGAGGAGGAACTCGGCCCCCGGCCGCCGGTGTGGGCCTCGGCGCGGGTGTGGCTGGAGGTCGGGGACGCGCGGGCCACGGCCGACGCGCTGGCCACGGCGGGCATCCAGCCGCTCGCCCCCGTCTTCCCGGTCGCCACCGGCTGGACCGTCGAGATCGCCGACCCCTGGGGCAACGTCATCGGCTTCACGGACTACGGCAAGCGGCCCGAACTGGGCCGCCATCAGGCGTGACGCCTCTCACCCCACCCTTCACCCCGCCCTGACTTGAACATGTTCAAAAGCAGGTCTACATTCCTTCTCGACAGCGTTTTGAACGCGTTCAAGAAGGGGTGGGGACATGGACCTCACGGTCGTCGCGTACGTCATCTATCTGCTGGTCAGCATCGCGCTGACGGTCTGGGTGGCACGCACGCTCAGCCACAACGGGCGGATCTTCCTCGCCGACGTGCTGCACGGGAACGAGAAGCTCGCCGACGCCGTCAACCACCTCCTGGTGGTGGGCTTCTACCTCGTCAACCTGGGCTTCGTCGCGCTCTATCTGAACAGCGACGACGGCGAGATCACCGACACGCGCGGAATCTTCGAGGCCCTGTCGACCAAGCTCGGCGTCGTCCTGCTCGTCCTCGGGGTCATGCACCTCGGCAACGTGTACGTGCTCAACAAGATCCGGCGGCGGGGCGTCATGGAGCGGGAGCAGCTGCCGCCCGTCGCGCCGACGGACTGGGTCGCGCCGGCGGCCGGGGCGTGAGCACCATGACCGGCCTCAAGGCCACCCGTGACCGGGACGCCGCGCGCGTCCCGGTCCTCGGGCTCACCGTCCTCTACGACGCACGGTGCTCGCTGTGCACCTTCCTGCGCGACTGGCTGGGCAAGCAGCCCCAGCTGGTGCCGCTGCGGCTCGTGCCGGCCGGTTCCGAGCAGGCCCGGGCGCTCTATCCCTCCCTCGACCACCGCGCCACCCTCGACGAGATCACCGTCGTCGGGGACGGCGGTCAGGTCTACCGCGGGGCCGCCGCCTGGGTCGTCTGCCTGTGGGCGCTGCGCGAGCACCGGCCGCTCGCCCACCGGCTGAGCACCCCGGCCGGGGCCCGGCTGGCCAAGGGCGCGATGCTCGCCGCCGCGAAGTGGCGCTCAGCGCACACCCAGCAGGGGTGGGGCGGGGGCGCGTACCTGCGGGGCGACGGGTGGGTGTACGAGCCGGGTGTCGGGTGGACGTACCAGCCTCCCGGCTGTGACAGCGGCTCCTGTTCGACTCGTTAGGCTCTGTTCCCGTGCCAGCACCGACAGACAGCCCCGGCCCGGACGACACGAGCACGCCCGGAAAGGCCCAGGAAAAGAGTCCCGCCAAGAGCGAGCAGACCCGCGCCCTGATCCTGGAGACCGCGCTGCGGCTGTTCCAGGAGCGGGGGTACGACAAGACGACCATGCGGGCCATCGCCCAGGAGGCCGGGGTCTCCGTCGGCAACGCGTACTACTACTTCGCCGGCAAGGAGCACCTCATCCAGGGCTTCTACGACCGGATCGGCGCCGAGCACCAGGCGGCGATCCGGCCGGTCCTGGAGCGCGAGAAGGATCTGGAGGCGCGGATCGCGGGGGTGCTGAAGGCGTGGCTGGACGTGGCGGAGCCGTACCACGAGTTCGCGGCGCAGTTCTTCAAGAACGCCGCCGATCCGGAGAGCCCGCTCAGCCCCTTCTCCCCCGAGTCGGCGGGCCCGCGCGAGGAGGCCATCGCCATACACCGCGAGGTGCTCGCCGGGTCGAAGGCGAAGGTTCCGGAGGAGCTGAGGGACGTCCTGCCCGAGCTGATGTGGCTGTCGCAGATGGGACTCGTCCTGTACTGGGTCTTCGACCGCACGGAGGGACGCGAACGCAGTTACCGGCTCGCCGAGCGCGGCGCCCGCATCACCACCCGGGGCGTCTCACTGGCCCGCTTCCGGGTCCTGCGGCCACTGGTCCACGAGGTGCACGAGCTGTTCACGGACTTCCTGCCGGGGATGACGAAGATGCTGCCGGATCCGGGGCGGGGCTCCACGATCGGGTGACGCCGCCAGTACAGGACACGGGGGAGACGTTCGACCTACGATGATGTTCTCGACACCAGCCCATGGGAGGCACGTGATGTCCGCAGCAGGTGTCGAGCGACCGCACGAGGACCGGCCGCTGATCGCCGAGGCGAACCTCATCATGGAGAGTCTTCCGGGCCGCCGCGTCGAGATCATCGGAGGCCAGATCCTCGTGAGCCCAGCACCGGACGGCCCTCACTCCGAGGCCCTGATGCTCTTCGCTGCCCCGTTCATGCAACTGGGCCTGGTGCGAGCTCTGCCGGGAATCGGCCTCTGGCTGCCCAGCGGTCCAGAGGACTATGTGATCCCCGACCTGTCGGTGGTCGACGACGACTACCGCCATCACCTGGTGGAGAACAGCTGCTACGACCCGACCTGCTTCCGCCTCGTCATGGAAGTCACCTCCACCAACTGGAAAACGGATCTGCGGGACAAGGTCTCCTCCTACGCCAGGGCCCGCATCCCCGTCTACGTCATCGTCGACCGCCAGCACCAGCGCCTCCACGTCCTCACTGATCCGGTCGCGGACCGCTACAAGGTGCATGGCATCCACACCGCCGACGAACTCGTCACGCTCCCCGAGTCCGTCGGCGGCAAGGTCACCCTCGATGTGAAAAGGATCCTCGAAGCCGGGCACCCCACGGCTAATTGACGGCGTCCACCTCCCCCTCCGTCAACTCCAGGTCGTGCACCAGCGGTTCGTCGGTCACGATGACGTGCCGGGCGCGGGCGCCGTACGACGAGGCCGTCGCCGACAGCAGGTAGGTGCCCGGAGCCGGTACCGAGACGATGTACGAGCCGTCCGCCAGTGAGGTCACCCGGTCCAGTTGACGCCCGCCCTTGCTGAGCAGGGTGAGGACCGCCCCGTCGACCGGCGCGCCCTCCGCGTCACGGACGAAGCCGTGGACGACCGACGATCCTCCCGCCGAAGGCCGCGGCAGCGGCTCCGCCTCCTCAGCCGGCTCCACCGCCAGGTGCGGCAGCCGCTTCTCCAGACCCGCCGGCAGCCACCAGTTGGACTTGCCCAGCAGATGCATCGCGGCCGGCACCAGCGCCGTACGGAGAATGAACGCGTCCAGCGCGACCGCCGCCGCGAGGCCCACGCCCGCCATCGCCGCCCCCGAGTCACCGCTGAGGACGAAGGCGAGGAAGACGCAGACCATGATCAGGGCGGCGGAGTTGATGACACGGCTGGTCTCCGCGAGGCCGACCCGGACCGCCCGCGCGTTGTCCTTCGTGTGCACCCACTCCTCGTGCATCCGGCTCACCAGGAACACCTGGTAGTCCATCGAGAGGCCGAAGAGCAGGGAGAGCATGATGACGGGTAGGAAGGCGTTGATCGGGCCCTCCTTGCCGAGGCCCAGCAGGCTCAGACCCCAGCCCCACTGGAAGATCGCGACGAGGACGCCGAAGGACGCGGCCGCCGCGATCAGGTTCATCAGGGCGGCGGTGAGGGGCACCATCAGGGAGCGGAAGGCGACCATCAGAAGCAGGAAGCCCAGGCCGATGATGGTGGCGATGAAGAGCGGCAGCCGGTCACCCGTGACGGTCGAGAAGTCCTTGGAGATCGCCGTCACACCGCCGACGTGAGCCTGCGCCCCCGCGTCCGGGATCACCTTCTCCCGCAGGGTGTCGATGAGCTGGTCCGTCTTCTCGGACTGCGGTGACGTGGTCGGTACGACCTGGATCACCGTGACGCCCTGCGCGGGCGGCAGCGCCGCGACCTGGGCGACGCCGTCGGTCGCGCGGATGCCCTGCACCAGCTTGTTGGTGTCGCCGCTGGTGGAGACCACCTGGAGCGGGCCGTTGAAGCCGGGTCCGAAGCCCTCCGCGAGGAGGTCGTACGCCTTCCTCGTCGTCGTCGACGCGTCGTCGTTGCCCTGGTCGGTCGCGCCGAGCCGCAGCGACAGCACCGGGATCGCGAGGATCGCCATGACGACGAGGGCCATCACGGCGATCGAGCGCGGGCGCTTCTGGACGCTCGCCGACCAGCGTGCCGCGAAGCCGCTGGCCCGCTCCGGCTCGGGGCCTTCGGCGGCCAGCTTGCGCCGCTGGCGGCGGCTGAGCACCCGGGAGCCGAGGAAACCGAGCAGCGCGGGCAGCAGCGTGACCGCGGCGAGCACGCTGAACACGACGGTGAGCGAGGTGCCGATGACCACGCCGTCCAGGAAGCGCAGGTTCGTCACGAGCATCCCGGCGAGCGCGATGCACACCGTGCCGCCCGCGAACAGCACCGCGCGCCCGGAGGTGTTGAGGGCGGTGACCGCCGACTCCTCCGGGTCCATGCCGCGCAGGATGCCGCGCCGGTGCCGGGTGACGATGAACAGCGCGTAGTCGATGCCGACACCGAGGCCGATCAGCGTGGCGAGCAGCGGGGCCAGGTCCGGTACGGACGTGACATGGCTGAGCAGCTGGGTGGAGAACAGGCCCGTGCCCACCCCGAAGATCGCGATGCCGATCGGGAGCAGCATCGCGAAGAGCGAGCCGAAGGCGAGGAAGAGGACGACCGCCGCGGCCAGGATGCCGATCATCTCGGCGAGTCCGGTGGGCGGCTCCTGCACCCGCTGGATCGCCTGACCGCCCAACTCGACGTGCAGACCGCCACGTTCGGCGCCCTGCGCGGTGTCGACCACGCCCTGCACCAGTTCCTTGGGCACCGCGTTCGCCTGCTTGGCGAAGGTGATCTGGGCGTACGCGATCCTGCCGTTGGCGCTGATCTGCGCCGCGCCCCGGTCGCCCGCGTACGGACTGGTGACGCCGCCGACCCCCGCCATCTTGCCGATCTTCTCCAGCGCGGGCTGGATCCGGGACTGTACGGACTGGTCCCGGACGGTTCCCGTGTCGACCTTCCACACCACCGTGTCGGTGTCGCCCGCGCGCTCCGGGAAGGCCTTCTCCATCTGGTCGTACGCGCGCTTGGAGTCCGTGTTCGGAAGGGAGAAGACGTTCGCGTAATCCGTGCCCGCGGTCGAGGCCGCGGCCCCGAGCCCGAGCAGTGCCCCCACCCACAGCAACAGGACCACCAGCCGGTGCCGATAGCACCACCGTGCCAATGTCGCCACGCTCAACGCTCCTTAGTCGACCGGTCATCCGGTCGTTCGGTTGTCGGTTGGTCCCCCAGGTCCTGGAACCAACCATCGACCGGCGCGCTCGAGCGACGACACAGACCGCCCATGACTCTCAAGGAACTCCAAAGGGGGAGCCGCCCCCTGGCGCGACCCGCGTGCGGATACTGGGGGCATGACCGCTCACGAGGGGGCCACCGTTCTCGTCGTCGAGGACGAGCCGAGCATCGCGGACGTCCTCGCCATCGCGCTGCGCTACCACCGTTTCGAGGTGATGACCGCGGGCACCGTCCGCCAGGCGCTCACGCTCGTCGAACGCACCCGCCCCGACGCGGCGCTGCTCGACGTGATGCTGCCGGACGGCGACGGGCGGGCGCTGGGCCGTGAACTGCGCCTGCGTCGGCCCGACCTGGCGATCGTCTTCCTCACCGCGCGGGACGCGCCCGCCGAGATCGTCGGCGCGCTCGGTTTCGGCGACGACTACATCACCAAGCCGTTCAACATCGACGAGGTCGTCGCCCGGATCACGGCCGTACTGCGCCGCACACGCCCCGACGACGTCCTTCCGCAGCGCCCGCCCCTTCGCTACGGCGAACTCGAACTGGACGAGACGACGTACTCCGTACACCGCGGGGACCGCACGGTGGAGCTCACCCCCACCGAGTACGCCCTGCTGCGCTTCCTCGTCCGCAACGGCGGCCGGATCGTGCCCAAGGAGCAACTCCTGCGGCACGTCTGGCAGTACGAACACTCCGCCGAGTCGACCGTCGTCGAGACGTACATCAGCTATCTGCGCCGCAAACTCGAACCCCTCGGCCCACCGGTGATCCAGACCCGCCGGGGCGTCGGATACGGCCTCGCATGACCCCGGCATCCCCGGACCCGGAAGTCGCAGCGGCGCATACGGAGCCCTCCCCCCGCGCGGACCCCGCATCCCGGACCGAGCTCGCCCTCTGTGCGGGGATTCCCGCGTACGTGAGTGTGCGGCGCCCCCGGCGTCACCACGGGATCCACTCGTTGCGCGGCAAGCTGACGCTCGCGAACGTGGGGTTGCTGGCGCTGGGCATCATCGTGGCGACCGCCGTCAGTCTGATGGGCATGCGGCACTATCTGCTCGACCAGGTCGACACGGAACTGTCCAAGACGCGGGAGTCGCTGACCGGCTCGCGGCTCACCCTCCACCAGATCGACTCACTCACCGCACTCGCCTTCGTACGCGAGCGGATGATCCCCGGCGCGGACCGGTCCGACAAGCCCGACTCGATCTTCGCGGCGGTGGACGGCCACGGGACCCCCCTCAGCGTCGGCGGTTTCAAGCCCACCGACATCCAGCGCGCGCTGGCCGCCGCGGTGGACGACCCGAGCGCCCTCGCGCACGACCCCGCCCTGCACGACACCACGGTGCACGGCGCCTCCTACCGGGTCACCGGGGCCCGGCTCTCCGACGGCACCTACGTGCTGCTCGCCGCCTCCACCGATGCCCTGCACAAGGGCATCGCCAAGGCCCTCAAGCTCGATCTGAGCGTCGGAACCACGCTGTTGTCGCTGCTCGCGGTGCTGACCATGATCAGCGTGAGCCGCCGGATGCGGCCACTGGAGGACATGGTGGAGACCTCGTCCGCCATCGCCGAGGGAGACCTCACCCGGCGCGTGCCCTCCAGCCATCATCCGACCCAGGAGGTCGAACAACTGCGGCTCGCCCTCAACTCCATGCTCCACCAGGTGGAATCGGCGTACCGGACCCGCGAGCGCAGTGCGGCACAGCTGCGCCGGTTCGTCGCGGACGCCTCGCACGAGCTGCGCACCCCGCTGTCGGCGATCCGCGGCTACCTCCAGCTGTACGAGAAGGGGATGCTGCGCGAGCCGGGTGAGCGCCGGCGGGCCTGGGACCGGATGAACGCCGAGGCCGACCGCATGGGACGCCTCGTGGACGAACTGCTCATCCTGGCCCGCCTCGACCAGAGCCCCGAACTGCGTTTCAAGAACGTCGACCTGAGCCGTCTCGTACGGGACGCGGCCGAGGATCTGCGGGCCCAGCAGCCCGGGCGTCCGGTGACCGTGGGCGCCGACGGGACACTGCTGGTGCACGCCGACGAGTCGGGGCTGCGGCAGGTGCTGGGCAACCTCGTGGCCAACGTACGCACCCACACACCCGCCGACGTGCCGGTGCGGCTCGGTCTCGAACGGGAGGACGGGATCGTACGGCTGTGTGTCGCGGACCAGGGGCCCGGGCTGGCGGAGGACGACGCGGCGCGCATCTTCGACCGGTTCTTCCGGGCGGGCGGTGGTGCGGGCAGCGGGCTGGGGATGGCGATCGTGCAGGGAGTGGTGGCCGCGCACGGGGGTGCCGTGGCGGTACGGACGGCGCCGGGAGCGGGGCTGGAGGTCACGGTGACGCTGCCGACGCGGTGAGCTGCTTTAACAAGCACAGTGAGGTGCTTGAACAAGCTCGGTGACTCGCTTGAACATAAGCAAACCCGGATGATTGAACACCGGCCGGTACGACCTCGTACCCAACAGATGAAGGCGGCCCCGACCTCAGCCTGGTCCGCCGCGCCACCACCGGGCTTCGCACGGAAGGACCGCCGGGTTGTCGTTCAACACGAGCTCTCGACAGCTGTCGAAAACGGACGAGGCGCCGGAGGACATGCCCTCGCAGGAAGTCACGCCTCTGGACGCCCCCGCTCCGAGGGACACCGTCCAGGCTGAAGCGCCGGAGACGAAGCCCCCGGAGGCCGACCCCCTGAAGGCGGAAACCCCGGAAGCGAAGATCCCGGAGGCGGATGCCGCGGAGGCGGAGGCTCCCGAGGTGAGCACTCCAGAGGCGAAGGCTCCCGAGGCGGAAGCCCCGGAGGCGAAGACTCCCGAGGCGGAAGCCCCGGAGGCGAAGACTCCCGAGGCGGAAGCCCCGGAGGCGAAGACTCCCGAGGCGGAAGCCCCGGAGGCGAAGACTCCC
>NZ_JBHVST010000091.1:0-46713 GCF_042885015.1 Streptomyces sp. NPDC058086
TCGATGTCGCGGAGCGAGCCGCGTTCCCGCGGTCCGGCCGCGACGGCCTTCTGGACGCTCGGCGGAAGGAGGGAGAGTGCCGCGGCGCCGCCCAGTACACCGGCTGCCGAACCCAGGAGTCTACGGCGAGTCAACCCTGTCATGAACACCCCTTCTTGAGGTTGCGTCAGCTCTCCGGCACGCAGGTCGGTCCGCACGCGGACCGACCTGCTGGATCACTCTGCTCGGAGGCACCGGCGTTGGGGCGGAGGCGCACGGTGATCATGGGGGCAATGTGCGGCGAAGGGTTGACCGAGCGATGACCGGCATGGACGGTGATGCAGGGGCACGGGGGTTCACCGGTCCGGCGAGGGCGGCCTCAGTCGGACGTCGGGCGCAGGATCAGGCAGACGAAGCCGAAGGCGTCCCGGTAGACACGCAGCCATTCGGTGCGGTGGGTGGTGGCTGCCGCCAGCGCCTGGGAACTGTCCGGATCGTCGGGGTGGTCCAAGGCCCATGAGGCCAGTGACCCCGTCCATGCCCATTCGTAGTCGTCGAGCTCCCGGCGCGTGCTGATGTGCCCGTCGACGGGTGTCCATCCGTCAGAGATGACGCGGTCCACGGTGGTCGGCAGGTCGGCGAGGTCGCCGAGCATCTCCACGGCGTCGGGGGAAGGCTCGTGTGACCAGAATCCGTCACCGACCAGGACGCATCCGCCGGGAGCCAGGTGCTTGCGTGCCGCCTCGAGGGTGGCGAGCAGGCCGCCGAAGGCATGCGTGGCGCCGACGCTGATCACCAGGTCGAACGTGTGTGGGGCAGCGAAGTCCGCGGCATCCTCGCGATGGAGGACGAGGCGATCTCGCAGGCCGCGGATGCTCGCGGTCCTCCGAGCATCCGCCAGCGCACTCTCGGAGATGTCGACGCCCTCGGCCTGCAGTCGCGGATGCGCGGCCAGGGCGCGCAGGAGCCACTCCCCGCCACCGCAGCCGAGGTCGAGTACACGGGCGCCGCCTCGCGGGATGCCGCGTTCCAGCAGTCGGCGCACCGAATCGTCGTCGAGCGGGGCCGCAATCGGATGATCCGCATGGGCCAGTCTGGAGATCTGTTCACGGTTCACCGGCGGAGCCTGGCACGGGCAGAGGCCGCACGCACCTGCTTTTCCTCCACGGCCGCACCGAACGGATCCCTTTCCTCCAGGACCGCACCGAACGGATCGGACAGACCCGGCTGCAGTCCATTCACACACCGACGGCCGCCGCCAATTGTAGGCTGACGGCCGCCGCCAAGACCGGTGACCAGGTCCGGCCTTGATGTCACCCTGGAAGGGCGCCACTCACACAGGCGCCCGTCCCTCGCGACACCGACTCGTCAGCTTCACCCCAGCGCCCCCACAGAGGACCGGATGCCGACCATAAGTAGAATTGTCAAGTACCTGACATCAGCAACGGCGGTTCTCGCGCTGCTGACCACGGCTCCGACGGCGGTCGCCGCCGTCCCGGAGCCCGTCGCCGCCAAGACCCTCCCCCGGGCCACCGCCTCGGCGGCCGACTCCTGGCAGCCGCCGCTGTCGACCCAGGGCCGGTACATCGTCGACGCCCGGGGCAACCGGTTCCGGCTGAAGTCGGCCAACTGGGACGGCGCACAGGGCTCTTGGACCGGAAGCGGCAACATCACCGACCCCGCCAACCACCACGCCGGCCAGGACTCCTACGGCATCCCACTCGGCCTCGACCGTGCCCCGCTGCCCGCACTGCTCGCCGACTTCCACGAACTCGGCATCAACAGCATTCGGCTGCCGTTCTCCAACGAGATGATCCACACGACAGCCCCCGTCCCGGACGTGGCCGTCGCCGCCAATCCGCAACTGCGCGGCAGGACACCCCTGCAGATCTACGACGCCGTCGTGGCCGCCCTCACCCAGGACGGGTTCGCTGTCATCCTCAACAACCATACGAACACCTCCCGTTGGTGCTGCGGCATCGACGGCAACGAACGGTGGAACAGCAGCCAGTCCACCCAGCAGTGGACGGACGACTGGGTCTTCATGGCCCGCCGATACGCCACCGACTCCCGCGTCGTGGGCGCCGACCTCTACAACGAGGTACGCCGCGACGTACTGGACGACCCCAACTGGGGCATGGGCGACGGCCACGACTGGTACGCGGCCGCCCAGCAAGCCGCCGACCGCATCCTCACCGAGGCCAACCCCAACCTCCTCATCGTCATCGAGGGCATCAACTGGACCGGCGTACCCGTCGACGGGCTGCCGCACGACCGACCCACCCTCGCCCCCGTGCGCACGCTCTCGCACACCCTCGTGGACGCCCACAAGCTGGTCTACTCCGCCCACTTCTACGGCTACACCGGCCCCCACCACAGCGGCGCCACCGGAATCGGCGAGACCCACGACGCCCGCTACCAGGACCTGACCCGCGACCAGCTGTACCAGGTCCTCGCCGACCAGGCCTTCTTCGTCACCACGGAAGGGCAGCACTACACCGCGCCGGTGTGGATCAGCGAATTCGGCATAGGCGCCAATGAGACGGGCACCGCGGCCCGCACCTGGTTCGGCAACATCACCGACTACTTCGCCGACCATGACGCCGACTTCGCCTACTGGCCCCTGGTCGGCTGGGAGGGCCACGACGACTGGGCCCTGCTGCGCTACGACACCGCCGGGCGACGGCACGGCATCCTCGACCAGGGCGACTGGCGCGGCACCGCCTGGAGCCACCTCATGACCGCTCCCACACGAACCGGGTCCATCACGCCGGTCCCTGTCTGGCGCATGCTCACCACCGACCACGGCGACTACGTGCAGTCTCTGCGGGTACGGGCCGGCGGCGACTGGGATTCGGGGGCCTACAAGGCCGCCTGCCCCGACGGCCTGCGGCTGATCGGCCTCAGCCACACCTCCGGGCGTGGCCTGTGCACCGACACCACCGCCGGCGACCTGCGGGCCGCGGGCAACACCCAGACGGTCGTCACTGACGAACGTCATGTCCCCGCGGGCGGCGACTGGGCCAGTGGATACACCAAGCTCCAGTGCCCCGCCGGGCAGTTCCTCATCGGCTACAGCCGCCGCGGTGACCGCTTGTCGGCGGCCCTGTGCGCGCCCGGCCGCACCCCGCTGGGGTCCACCGGACGGACTGTCTGGTTCGACCGCTCCGACAACCGGCCCGCCGACATGGCGGGCGGCGACTTCGCCTACGGCGCGTACAAGGGCCAGTGTTCCGCCGACGAGTACGCCGCCGGTATCGCCTTCACCACCCGCGTGGGCAGCACCGCGGGCCCCGCAGCCCTGTTGTGCACTCCGCTGAAGCCCTGAGCCCCTCACCGCCCCTCACCTCTGAATCGCCGCAGGTGGGTGTTTCAGGCGCCGCGGCGGCCGCGGCCCGACCGGGCCGCGGCCGTGTGCGGGGTTACCGTCGGCCGCATGGACGGTGATCGTCGAGGGTGGCGCCAGTGTTTGCTCAGCGGGGCGGTGTTCGCCGTGTGCATGGCCGGCACCACGCTGCCGACTCCCCTCTACGGCCTCTACCAGGAGAAGTTCGGGTTCTCCGAGCTGACGGTCACCGTCGTGTACGCCGTGTACGCCTTCGGGGTCATCGGCGTGCTGCTGCTGACGGGGAACGCCTCGGACATCGTGGGCAGGCGTCCGGTGCTGCTGTGGGGCCTGGGATTCTCCGCGGCGAGCGCCGTCTGCTTCCTGTGCGCCACGGGACTGGGCTGGCTGTATGCGGGGCGGCTGCTGTCGGGACTGTCCGCCGGTCTGTTCACCGGGGCTGCCACGGCGTACGTGATGGAGTTGGCACCGTACGGCGGCGCCTCCCGGGCCACGTTCGTGGCGACGGCCGCCAACATGGGCGGCCTCGGTTGCGGCCCCCTGCTCTCCGGAGTGCTCGCGCAGTACGCCGCCTGGCCGCTGTACCTCACGTTCGCCGTGCATCTCGCCCTGGTGGCCTGCTCGGCCGTCGTCCTGCTGTGGCTGCCGGAGACCGTGCGGGAGCGGCGGCCGCTGAGCACCGTACGGCCGCAACGGCCCGGCCTGCCCGCGCAGGTGCGGGCGGTGTTCGGGCCGGCGGCGATCGCCTCGTTCGTGGGGTTCGCGCTGTTCGGAGTGTTCACGTCGGTCAGCCCGGCGTTCCTCGCGCAGTCGCTGAACGTGCGCAACCACGCCGTGAGCGGACTGGTCGTCGCGCTGGCCTTCTTCGCCTCGACCGCCGGGCAGCTCGCCGTCGGCCGGGTCGGGGTGGGGCGATCGCTGCCTCTGGGCTGCGCGGGACTCCTCGCCGGGCTGGCGCTGCTCGCGGGCGCGCTGCGGTGGGACCTGCTGGCGCTGGTGGTGCTGAGCGCGCTCGTCGGCGGGGGCGGGCAGGGGCTGGCGTTTCGCGGGGCGCTGTCCGCGCTGGCCGGGGCGTCTCCCGCGGACCGGCGCGCAGCGGTGATCTCGACGCTGTTCGTGGTGGCCTACGCGGGTATCTCGGTGCCGGTGATCGGTGTGGGGCTCCTGACGGGTCCGATCGGCCTGGAGGGCGCGGGGCTGGCGTTCATCGTGTGCATGGCCGTCCTGGTCTCGACCGCGGCTGTGTACCTGCTGCGGCGGCCGATGCCGGCGAGGACGTGAGCGCGTACGGACGCGGTGACGTGTGACCTGCTCCTGTCTCCGGGGTGTCAGCCCGTCTCCACGGGAATGTGGGCACTCGCGAGGGCCAGGTCGGTTGCGACACGGGCGGCGCACGCGCGCAGAGCGGGCAGCATGGCGTCCCGGGTGTGCTCGGGTGATTCCGGGCCGGCGTGCATCGCGACGTTCAGCGCGGCGACGGCGCGCCCGGTCCGGTCTCTGACGGGTACGGCCAGGGAGCGTAGCCCCGCCTCCAACTCCTGCTCGACCAGGGCGAATCCGTCGTCGGCAGCTTGGTGGAGAGCCGCGGTGAGCGCCTCGGTCGAGGTGAGGGTGTGCGGGGTCAGGGCTTGCGGGCGGAGAGATCGGATCAGCTCCGGCCACTGGGCCCGCGGCAGGTCCGCGAGCAGGACGCGTCCCATCGAAGTGGCGTAGGCGGGCAGTCGGGTGCCGGGGGTGATGCGGGCGCTGGTGATCTGCCCGGTGGCCACTCGTGCGACGTAGCGCACCTCGGCGCCGTCGAGCACCGCGAGCGAGGCGGACTCCCGTACCTGTGACACCAGATCGGTCAGATGAGGCCGGGCGATGTCGGCGAGGGTCAGCGTGGACAGTCGCGCGTATCCGAGCTCCAGGACGCGCGGGCCTGGGAGGAAACGGCGCCCGTGCTGTTCCACGTAGGAGAGTTCACTCAGCGACAGCAGATTGCGCCGGGCGCTCTGATACGAGAGTCCGGCGGCCTCAGCGGCCTCGGCGAGGGTGAGTCCGCCGCACTGTCCGCCCAGCGCGGTCAGTACGGCCAGGCCCCTGGCCAGCGCCTGGAGGAAGGACGGCCCGAGTTCGGGCTTGGCGTCGGCGTATGCGGGGGCGGTAGCGGGCGGGGCCGCGGGGGGCAGGGGGTGCGAGGTGCCGTACAGCGCGTCGGCGATGTCCTCGGCGGCCCGGTTCATCTCGGTCAGAGCGTGGGCACGGAGGTCGTCGGCGCTGTGGCGGCTGGTGTGCGCCAGCACGCTGATCGCGCACACGGGCCGGCCGTCGGGGTCGCGAACGGGGACCGCCAGCGCGACCAGCCCCGGGGCGACCAGTTGGTCGTCCAATGCCCAGCCGTTCGTGGCCGCCGCCGTGGTCCAGGACGCGAAGTCGGCTTCCGTCCGCTCGGGGCGGGGAGCCGTGGGGCGCGTGGGGACGGCCGGGAAACCGGCGTCCAGGGGGTCGGCGGCGCGCCGGGCCCGCCAGGCCTCGTGCGTCGGCGGGTCCCAGCCCGTGGCGAGTACGGCTCCGGCGGCGCAGCGCTCGGAGGGCAGCAGGTCGCCGACGCGGAAGCCGAGGGGGATCACCCGGCCGGGCGGGACCGCCGTGCCGACGATGCGCGCGTCGAAGCCGTCGAGGACGATCGCCGAGACCGACTCGTCCAGGGTCCGGGTCAGCCGCTCCAGGTTCGGGCGCAGCGCGCGGGACAGGCCGCTCGCGTCGAGGTAGGCGTTGCCGAATTCCATGAGGCGCGGGGCGAGCACGAGATCGCGGCCCTCGGCACGCAGGTACCCGAGGTGAACCAAGGTGGCGGCGATCCGGTCCACGGCCGAACGGGCCAGGCCGGTGGCGCGGACGAGGTCGCCCGGCCGAACCGCCTCCGCGGAATCGGCCATGACTCGCAGGACGTCCAGACCGCGTTCCAGTGGGCCGACGGCCTCCCCGCGGCCGGCTTCGGGTCCGGCGGCCTGCGACGCGGTGCCCGTGGGCTGCTTCGACGCCCCGGCTTCCGCCCCCGTGACGCCCCGTGCCATGGCCTCTCCTCCCGCGCTTCCCCGCTCGTCGGCGCATGCGGCCGGACCCGTGCGGAGAACGCTACCGGGTCGCGGGCCATTGACAGCCGTCACCCGATCCCGCAGACTCACCGCACTCAGCAAATGAACAGAAGTTCACTCAGCAAAAAACACTAGCGATAAGAGCACAGGTCGCCTGCCGGGCGCACCGCGGGACGTTCCGCACCCGGCGCCGGCCTCCCCGCCGCACGGCCTGAGCCGAGCCGCGCCCCAAGACCCCCTCCCTTGCCCTGAGGACTCCCATGAGCACTTCCGCCCAGAGCCGCGCGGACCTGATCCGGCACAGCGCGTACGAGTTCGCGCTGACCACGGTGCTTCTCTTCGCCGTGGTCAGCCTGGTCCGCTGGCTGGCCTTCCCCGGCTCGTCACTGGCGATCGGTGACCCGGACACGCTGTTCGTCGTCGCGGGAACCGTCGTGGCCGCCCTGATCGCGGCGCTGATGTACTCACCGCCCGGCCGCGCGTCCGGCGGCCATCTCCACCCCGGCGTCACCGTCTTCCTGTGGACGTGCGGGCTCTTCCCGGGTCGCGCCGTCCTGCCGTACGTCGCCGCGCAGCTCACCGGGTCCCTGGCCGGGACCGCGCTGGCCTGGGTGGTGTGGGGCAAGGTGGTCGGCCAGGTCGGGTACGGCGCCGTGCATCCCGCGCCCGGTACCGGCGCCGTCGAGCTGTTCGTCGTCGAAGGCGCCGCGCTCGCCGCGGTGTTCGTCGCGGTCACGCTGGTGATGTCCCGACCCGCGCTGCGGGGGCTGATCCCCGCGGTCATCGGGCTCGGCGTGGGCGTGGTCATCGCCACTCTGGGCACCGTGACCGGCGCGAGCATCAACCCGGCGCGCGCCTTCGGCCCGGCGCTGCTGTCCGGCCAGTACGACCACTTCTGGAACTACATGATCGCGCCGCTGGTCGCCCCGGCCCTCGTCGGCCTCACACACCGCGCCCTGCGCACGCGCCGGGACCGCTCCGCCCCGACCGCGTCGGCAGAGGCGTGACCCGACGGCCACCGGCCGCCCCGGCCCCCGCTCCCCCCTCCCACTCACTCGCCCCATCCCACTCACCCAGGAGGACCCCATGTCCACCGTCCGAGGCCTGATCATCAACGGCCAGGAGGTCCCCGCCTCCTCCGGCCGCACGGCATCCGACATCAACCCCTGGACCGGCGCCGTCTGCGCCGAGGTCGCCGCCGGAACCCCCGAGGACATACGCCGAGCCGTGGACGCCGCCGACGCCGCGTTCGCGGCGTGGGCCGCGACCAAGCCCGCCGAGCGGCGCCGGATCTTCCTGCGCGCCGCGCAACTGATGGAGGAGCGCGTCGAGGAGGTCGTCCGGCTGATGGCGGCGGAGGTCGGGGGCGTGGCGACCTGGGCCGGCTTCAACGCCAAGCTGGCCTCCGACATCCTCCTGGAGGCGGCGGCCGCCGTGAGCGGGCCCACCGGGCAGACGCTCGCCACGAACTCCGAGGGCGTCCACTCGGCGCAGGTACGGGTCCCCAAGGGCGTGATCGCCGCGATCTCGCCGTGGAACGCGCCCGTCATCCTCGGCGTGCGCGCGGTCGCGATGCCGATCGCGATGGGCAACACCGTGGTGATGAAGCCCAGTGAGGACGCACCGATCGCCTGCGGTCTGCTGATCTCGGACGTCCTGCACGCGGCCGGGCTGCCCGCGGGCGTGCTCAACGTCGTCACCAACGACCGCGCCGATGCCGCCGAGGTGGTGTCCGCGCTGATCGCCGACGACCGGGTACGGATGGTCAACTTCACCGGTTCCACGGAGGTCGGGCGCGTCATCGGCGTCCAGGCCGCGCAGCACCTCAAGCCCGCAGTCCTCGAACTCGGCGGCAAGAACGCCCTGCTCGTCCTGGAGGACGCGGACGTCGACTACGCGGTGGACGCCGCCGTCTTCGGCTCCTTCATGAACGCCGGGCAGATCTGCATGTGCGTGGACCGTGTCATCGTGCACCGCGCGGTCGCCGAGGAGTTCACGGCCAGGTTCGCCGCTCGAGTCCAGGCCCTGCCGTACGGGGATCCGGCCGACCCGGGCACGGCGGTCGGTCCCGTGGTCAACGCCGGTGCGGCCCGTCGGGTCGCCGCGCTCGTCGCGGACGCCGTGGACCAGGGAGCACGGCTGGCCGCGGGCACCGGGCAGGTCGAGGAGCCCGGCACGCTCATCCGTCCGGTCGTACTCACCGGCGTCACCAAGGAGATGAGGATCTACTACGACGAGATCTTCGGCCCGGCGACCGTGATCCACGTGGTCGACAGCGCCGACGAGGCCGTGACGCTGGCCAACGACACACCGTACGGGCTGACCGCCGGTGTGATCACCGAGAACCTGGCGACCGGTCTGGAGGTCGCCCGCCGCCTGCGTACCGGCATCGTCCACATCAACGACCAGTCGATCGCGGACGAGCCGCAGGCCCCGTTCGGCGGTGTGAAGAGCTCCGGCTACGGCCGCTTCGGCGGGCAGGCGGGCGCGGAAGCCTTCACCGACACCCGCTGGATCACCGCCCAGACCACGGGCCACGCCCACTACCCGATCTGACATCTTCGGCGGGAAGGGCTCCCTGGTCAGGTGGGATTCGCTTCGGAAGGCAGCGGCGGTGACGGCGTGGTGATCCGGCGCTCGCCGCGCAGGTGATCCGCCGGGCCCGGGCTCGGAGTCGGCGGTTCGCCGGAGGCGCAGCGTGCGAGGGTCTCGCGCAGGGTGGCCAGCCGGTCGATCTCGGCGTCGAGGGCGGCCAGTCTGCGGCCGACAACGCCGGAGGCGGGGGCGCCGGGTTCGACGGAGCCACACCGCGGGGGCGGATCCTGGGCCAGCAGATCGAGGCGGTCGGCGCAGCTGCGCAGGTCTTCGATGGTGAGCCCGAGGGCGAGCAACTCCCGGATGACGCGGACTCGTGCGATCTCTCCAGGCCCGTATTCGCGCTGACCGGAGGCCGTACGGACGGGCGGGGGCAAGAGTCCGCGCTGCTCATAGAACCGAAGCGCCCTGGGTGTGGTACCGGCCGCCGCTGCCGCGTCCCCGATCCGCATCCTGCCTCACTCCCCCGTTCCCCCGTACTTCGCCCGCTCTCGGCCGGCGAGCGGGTGCCACACCGTCACCACTACAGTTCTACGACGACGGCCCCGAAGTGTCTGCCTTCGATCAGTTCCCGCAATGCCTGAGGGGCGTGATCGATGCCCGCGATCCGTGTATGGGGGAAGCTGATCGCTCCAGAGCGCAGCCAGTCACCAAAGCGGCTGGTCCATGCCCTCTCGACCTCGGGGTGGTCCGCGCCGCTGTATCCGCGCAGCGACACGCCCTTGACGACGAGGCGGAAGGCGTCGATCTCCATCGGCGCACTACCGCCGTCCCGGCGCGCGGACATCTGTCCCGACAGGGCGCCGACCAGGGCGAAACGCGCGCCCTGCCGGGCCGCGGCGAGTGCGGCGGTCAGTTGCTCGCCGGCGACGGTGTCCACCAGGACGTCGATGCCCTCGGGCGCGGCCTGCCCGAGTTGGGCTGCGACGGACCCGGCGCCTCGCAGCACCACCGCGTCGTAGCCGAGCTCGGAGACCAGCCGCTCGGCCTTGTCCGCCGAACCGGTGCTGCCGATCACCCTTCCCGCGCCCAGCAGTCGGGCGATCTGCCCGGCCAGGGAGCCCACCGCTCCGGCCGCTCCGGTGACGAAGACGACGTCACCGGAGCGGACTTCGGCGAGGCGGGTCAGTGCTCCGTAGGCCGCGGATCCCGGGGAGAGGTAAGCCACGGGATCGGGCAGCACACCGTCCAACGGGGTGCACCCGGCAGCGGCCACCAGGGCGTACTCCCGCCAGCCGAGCATGTGGGCGACGGCAACTCCCGGGCGCAGCGGGCTGTCGGCCGGCGCGGCCACGACCTCGCCGACGGCGGGACCGAACAGCACGTCCCCGGTGCGCAGCCGCGGCAGGGGCAGGCCGTCGACCTCCCCTCCGATCAAGGTGCGCAGACCGGGGAAGACCAGGAAGTGCCGGTTCCTGACGAGGACTTGGCCTGCTTCCGGCTCGGGCAGCGGCGCCTCGACAACGGCGAAGTGTTCCCGCGCGGGCAGTCCCCCGGGGACGGCGGTGAGCCGGACCTCGCGGGCGGTGCGGGGAAGGGCTGCGGTCATGTGCGGCCTCCTGACCGGGGTCGGGGCGGCGGCACCACGCACGTCCGCCGCCGGAGTGAGCTGACGCTAAACCCTGACGCGCACGTCAAGGTCAAGCCCGCGCCTGGTTCTCGTGGAGATCGGTGCGTTGGACCGGTGCCGATTCCTATCCGGAACAATTGCGCTCACACGTCCGGCTGTTGGCGTAGACTGGTCCTACCGACGCGGGGTGGAGCAGCTCGGTAGCTCGCTGGGCTCATAACCCAGAGGTCGCATGGTTCAAATCCTGCCCCCGCTACCAAATCTGGCCCCTTCGACACCCACATGTCGAAGGGGCCAGAAGCATTTACAGTCATCCGGGCGACGAGAGCTCAGGCGCGGCGTGACCGACTGAATCGGCGCACGAGTGGCGCCTCGACCAGGGCGTAGAGCGCCCAGGACAGCAGGACCGTGACGGCGGCCGTGCCGACCAGCATCGCCACGCCTGTCGCGGTGGAGTACATCTGGTGGGTGCCGAGGGCCTTTCGGAGCGTGGACAGCGCTGTGTAGTGCAGGAGGTAGAAGGCGAAGGAGATCTCGCCCAGCCAGACCATCGTGCGGCTGCGGAACAAGGTGAAGCGGCCCTCTATGTCCGCGGTGGCCGCGGCCGCGATCAGCAGCGCGATCGGCAGGATCATCGCGGCGCGCTGGCCGTAGAGATAGGGCACATGGAAGGTGAGCACGTACCCGCCGACCAGCAGCAGGCTCGACCAGAACATGCCGATGTTCCGCCAGCGCCCGTGCTTCACCGCGAGCGCCACCAGAATGCCGAGGGCGAAGTCGACCATACGGACCGGGGGCAGCACGTAGCTGAACCAGTACTGCGAGACCGAGAGGTCCTGGCCGCTGGGTACCCGTGGGGTCTTCGGGAACAGGGCGTACGCCAGCGCGGGGGTGGCCCACACCGCGGCGATCGCTCCGGTGATCCAGTACTTGAGGTGGCGGGCGTCGATACGCCTGAAGACGCTCAGCAGCAGGGGGAAGCTCAGGTAGAAGACGGCTTCCACGGCCAGCGACCAACTCGGGGAGTCCACACTGAAGTTGGTGAAGTAGCTGGGCACCCACACCTGGACCATGAAGAGGTTGGCGATGGAGACATGCGTGGAGGTGTAGGAACTGGCGAACAGCAGCATGGCAAGCGCCCAGGCGACCACGTAGTTCGGGTAGATCTTGACGAACCTGCGCCGCCAGAACCCCGTCGTGGTGTCGCCGCGCCGTGCCGACCAGGTCAGTACAAAGCCGCTGAGTACGAAGAAGAACGACACGCCGAGGCCGCCGGCCTGCGAGGTCCAGTCGGCGAGGCGGTACTCGGTACGGTCGTCGGACAGCAGCCGCAGCGGGGGTATCGGGAGAAAGGCGTGGTGGGCGAAGACGGCCAGCGCGGCGGGGAACCGCAGGCCGGTGAGGGAGGGTAGCCGGGAGACTCGGGGGCGTTTCGGCTCGGCGGCTTCGCCGCTCTCGTCGGCCGGCGCGGAGCCGGTCAGTACTTGCTCAGTGGCCACGGGATTTCCTTTCTCAAGTGTCGTCCTGCAGCGGCCCGGTCCTGTACGGGATGCGAGATGCCTGCGAGGGATGCGAGACGGGTGCTGTCCGGCGGAGGGTGTGACGCGGCGGGTTGGGGGTGAGCGACGGCCTGCGGAGAGGCGGCCCGCTCTTTGTACAGTCGCGTGCTCGTGGCTCACTCAAGAGTTGTTGTTGGATTGAGCTCGTTCGGGCTGTGGTGAGGTCGACTCGACCGGCCCGACTGCGAAGCCTCGTCATCAGCGTCCGGAGAGGTTCCTGAATGCGCTTCACAGCCGACTTCATAGCGGAGACCTACCAACTCGGCTCCGGGCCATGGGCGATGACGCCTGTCACCCGTGGCGCCTTGGGCCAGATCTGGAGGTTCTCCGGGAACGGCTCCTCATGGGCGGTGAAGGAGCTCCTCTTCGGCTGCGACGAGGAACAGGTCAGCCAGGAGGCCGCATTACGGCAGGCCGCTGAGGACCTGGGCATCGCGTCGCCGCGGCTCTTTCCCAATCGCCATGGTGCATACGTCTCCCACGTCACCGCTTCTTCAGGCGGGTCCTACGTGAAGCTGTACGACTGGATCGACGGCGCCAAGGCGGACGCGTCCGATCCGGGCATCCTGGACTGGTTCGGCCGGACCATGGCACTCCTCCACACGGCGGGACAGGGCGCGAGCGAGACGCCGGATTCCTGGTATGAGCGGTGCCCCCAGGACGCCGAGTGGAGGGCCCTGCACAAGCAGGTTCGTCAGGCCGGCCTGCCGTGGGCAAAGGCGTTGGGCCGGTTCATCGACACTTCCGCGGCAGAGTTGGCGCACTGGGTGACACCGGCCGACCCCGGCGATCTGGTGACGTCGCATCTGGACCTGCAGCCCCAGAACGTTCTGGTCGGCCGGGACGGGCCGGTCCTCCTCGATTGGGACAATGCCGGGGTCACCTCGGCGGAACGCGAGTTCGCGCGCGCCATGTACGTATGGTCGGGCGGCAACCACGTGGACATCGATTCCGCCCGGCGGCTGGCGCGGGCCTATCGAAGTGCCGGAGGCGGCGCCACCATCAAGGGTCCGCAGTCGTTCTCGATGCTTTTCGCGACGGCCCTGAACTTCGTCCATGTACAGGCCGAGTGCGCCATCGACCAGACCGTGACCGCCGCGCAGCGCGAGTTCGCCAGTCGGCAGGTCGTCGCTACCTTGCGCAGCATGCCGGAGCTGGAGGTCGTGTCCCGACTGGCCGCCGCACTCGATGCCGTGCGGTAGCCAGGTGTGCCGCTCAGCCAGGAGCCCCGGCAACCCGTACACGATGGCTCTCGCTGTCGGAGAGGAACGACGCCAGTTCCCGCCCCTGTTCGGCGACGGCGGTGCGCTCGGCCGAAGAGAAGCGGCGCATTGGCGTGACGTTCACGGTGCCTGCCTCGACGTTCCAGGTCGCGGCGACCCGGCCGTCGACCAGGACGACACGGGCGCCTGTGACCGACAGCCCGCGGTGGACGTCGTCCACGATCCGGCCGCGGTCGTGGTAGCCGAGGAGCGCGTTGTCGAATGCCGGCAGGAACCGGACCGGGGCGGGTGTGTCGGGGTCGGGGCGCGGCATGTCGGGGAGGTCCAGCAGTTCCCGGCCTCGCTCGTCGCGGAAGGTGACCAGCTCCTCGCGTACCGCGGCCACGGCGGCCGGCAGTCCGGCGAGGCCGCACCAGGCGCGCAGGTCGGCGGAGGCGGCGGGGCCGAACGCGGCCAGATAGCGCCGTACCAGCGCCTGGCCCACGGGATCGGAGCCATCCTGGGTCGGCGGGTCGATCTCGCGGCCCAGCCAGGACGAGAGCGGCACGTTGCGCACTCCCGCCTTCGTGCGCCACAGCCCGCGCGGTGGCAGCTGTGCCATCGGGACGAGGGCGGCGATCAGCATCTCCCCCAGGGCCCGTGGTCCCGGTGCCGGCCAGCGCTCGGCGAGCGCCCGCGCGAGCTCGGTCATCGAGCGGGGCTCGTCGTCGGCCATCACCGCCCGGCCCGCCGCCGCGAGTTCGTCCAGGTCGATCCCGTCCAGTTCGCGGCGGTAGGTGCCGAGCACCCGTTGGCGCAGCATGGCGTCGTGGCGGGACCGCCAGGCCAGGGCATCGTCGGCGGTCAGGAGGTGGACGGTACGGCGCATGAGATGGGTCCGCACCACACTCCGCCCGGTCAGCAGGTCCGAGAGTCCCGCCGGATCGAACGCCCGCAGCCGGGACCAGAGTCCGACGTACGGTTCCTGCGGTTCCTGTGCCTGGAGACCGCACAGGTGCGCGACGGCGTCGAGGACCGGCAGGTCGGCGTGATCGAGCAGCAGTTGTCGGGCGAGTGTCGCGCGGTTGAGGGCCCGGGTGTCGAGAACGGTCATCGGATCACGCCGATGCCGGTCGGCCCCGGTTCGCGCATCTTCACGGTGACGACGTTCCCTTCGGTTCCGTGCAGGTCTTGATCGATTCCGTGCGGGTCCCGCGGTCGGGACCGGGCGGCGGCAGGCAGGCAGCCGCCGCCCGGTCGAGGTCCGTCACCGGTCAGGTCGACGTCTGCCCGTCGAGCGTCTCGCGCAGGATGTCCGCGTGTCCGGCGTGCTGGGCGGTCTCGGCGATGACGTGCATCAGCACCCGGCGCACGCTGCGCACCGCTCCAGGCTCGTTCCAGGGCGCCTCCGGCAGCGGGTGTGTCGTGGACAGGTCGGGCAGGGAGGCGATGACCTTCTCGCTCCGGGCGGCGACCTGCTCGTAGCGCTCGACGATCCCGGCCAGCGTCTCGCCGGGCAGCATCCGGAAGTCGTTCTGGTGGTCGATCACCCACTGCGGGAACTCGCGTGCGGTACCGGCCGTCAGGTCGGCCCAGGTGACACCGTCGGGCAGGTCGTAGCGCATCGCCGACGGGCCGTCGACCGCGAAGCGCATCCATCCCTCCTCGATGGACGCGACGTGCTTGATCAACCCTCCCAGGCACAGCGCGCTGACCGTCGGGTGCTCGCCGGCCTGTTCGTCGCTGAGCCCGCGCGTCGTGTTGGTCAGGGCGGCTCGCGCGGTCGCGAGCTGGGCGAGCAGGTCGGCCCGCTCGTCGTCGAGTGTGGAGGACGTAGAGGGTGTGGCGGGCGTAGAGGACGTGGAGGGCGTGTTCATGGCGGTCACGGTGATCGGTCCTTCTGTTGGTTGCTGTTGTCCGGCTGTTCGTTGCTGCTGTCCGGCACGGAAGAACAGTCGCAGGAGAAGCGGTCAGGATGTGTCCGCTTCTCGGGGCAACATGGGAGCCATGCAGAAGACCTCAGTGCGGCTGCTGTCGTTGCTCTCGCTGCTCCAGGCACGCCGGGACTGGCCCGGGGCGCTGCTGGCCGGCCGGTTGGACGTCAGCCCGCGCACCGTGCGCCGCGACGTCGACCGCCTGCGCGAGCTCGGCTACCCCATCGTGACCACCAAAGGACCCGACGGGGGGTACCGGCTCGACGCAGGCACACAACTGCCCCCGTTGCTGTTCGACGACGACCAGGCCGTCGCCCTCGCCGTCGCGCTCCAGATCGCCACCACCACCGGTGCCGGGATCGAGGAGGCCGCGGCGCGCGCGCTGAACACCGTCCGACAGGTCATGCCCGCACGGCTGCGCCGCCGCATCGAAACCCTCCGGGTCACCGCCGTCGAGCGGCCGCTGGCCCGGCCGAACCCACAGGTCGACAGCAGCGTGCTCATGACGCTCGGCGACGCCGTGCACGCCCGCGAAGTGCTGCGCTTCGACTACACCCCCGCATCCCCGGCGGGAACCGGCGGCGGCGACCCCGCCGACGCTCCGCCGCGCCGGGTGCAGCCCCACCACCTCGTCACGTGGGGCGGGCGCTGGTACCTCGTCGCCTGGGACCTCGACCGCGACGACTGGCGCACCTTCCGTGCCGACAGGATCAGCCCGCGCACCCCCACGGGCCCCCGTTTCACCCCGCGCGAACTGCCCGGTGGGAACGTGGCCGCCTTCGTGACCAGCAGGTTCCAGGGCGCGGACGGCTCCGGCGGCGCAGACGGCTCCGGCGGCTGGCCCTGCCGAGGCGAGGTGATCCTCGACCTCCCCGCCGCCGTCGTCCTGCGCCACACCCGTGAGGGGATCGTCGAGGAACTCGGCCCGGACCGCTGCCGCCTCGTCCTGGGCTCTTGGTCGTGGCCCGGTCTGGCGGCCACCCTCGGCAGGTTCGACGCCGACATCGAGGTCGTCGGGCCGACCGAACTCAGGGACGCCTTCGCGCACTTGGCCCGCCGCTACGCCAACGCCGCAACTGACGCGCCGACGCAGGAAGCCCAAGCAGGAAGCCCAATAGGGCAAAACCAACTATTTACGTCAAAAAGCCATCCAAACAACGTCCGGGACCGTATCTGATACAAGGCACATCCCAATGGGAGGAATGCCATGGCCATCTTCAGTGATCTCTTTCCTGCCAGACACGGTGACCACGGTCATGACCACGACCACGGCCACGGCCACGACCACGGGAGGAACGACCACTCGGATCACGACGACCACTCGATGAACAGGCACGGCCGTCACTCCGACTTCGAGGACCACCGGTCCGGTCACGACGAGTGAAAGCCGGAGCGGACCGGCCTCCGGAGGACCGACCGGAGCCGGTCCGCTCCGTCGTCCGAGCGATGGTCGACGAACGGATGACGGACGACAGACGGATGACAGACGGATGACGGACGCATGCGATGAAGCGTGTCCCGAGCCATGTTCTGGAGCGGCTGCTGTCGGTGGGCGAGGAGTCCGCGCCGCTGGTGACGGCCGCACCGCCGGTGCCGCCGCGCGAGGTCTTCCGGCGCTTTTGGCCCTACACCCGCGGCCGACGGCGCTGGCTCGTGCCGCTCGTGCTGTTCAGTCTCACCGGTCCCCTGGTCGACGCGACCGAACTGTGGCTCTTCAAGATCGTGGTGGACGACGTGCTCGTCCCGCGGGACCTGCGACCCTTCCTCTGGATCGCACCGGTCTACCTGGGGCTGGTCGTCGCCTCCGGCGTTCTGGGGTTCGCCGACGACATGACGGCCACGTGGGTCGGCGAACGCTTTCTGCTGACCTTGCGCGCCGACGTGTTCCGGCACGTCCAGCAGCTCTCGCTCGGGTTCTTCGAGCGGCGGCGGCTCGGGGACGTACTGTCGCGCGTCACGGGTGACGTCGACGCCGTCGAGACGTTCCTGCTCTCCGGTGTCGCGGACGTTCTCTACAACGTGATCCGGCTGGGCGTCTTCCTCGGGCTGCTGTTCTACCTGCGCTGGGACCTGACCCTCCTCTCACTTGTCATCGTGCCGCTGTTCTGGCGCGCCGCCCGGCACTTCTCCCGGCTGGCCAGGGAGGCGTCCCGGGAGCGCAGGCGGCGCAGTGGCTCGCTGAGCGCCGTCGCCGAGGAGTCGCTGGGGAACGTGGCCCTGGTTCAGGCGTACAACCGGCAGGGCTGGGAGGAGCGCCGCTTCGAGCGCGAGAACGTCGGCAAGTTCCAGGCCTCGATGACCACGGCGCGCATCCGTGCCGTCTACCGGCCGGTGGTCGAGCTCATCGAGGTGTCCGGTGGCCTCGCCGTCATGGGCCTCGGCACCTGGAAGCTGGCGCAGGGCCAGCTCACACTGGGCGGACTGCTGGTCTTCCTGGCCCTGATCGGCAAGCTCTACAGCCCGATCCGCGACCTGTCCCGCCTCGGCAGCACCTTCTACACCGCTTCGGCCTCCGCGGAACGGATCATCGAGTTGCTGGACCAGCGCCCCCAGGTCGTCGAGTCCGCCGACGCCCACCGGATCGGCCGGGCCCGGGGCGAGGTCGAGTTCGACGGCGTGTCCTTCCGCTACCCCGGTACGCCGGGCTCGGCGCTGTCCGAGGTGTCGTTCCACGTCTCCCCCGGCGAGAGCCTGGCGCTGGTCGGCGCGAGCGGCGCGGGCAAGTCCACCGCCGCCAAGCTGCTGTTGCGGTTCTACGACCCCGACCGGGGCGCGGTCCGGCTCGACGGGAGCGACCTGCGGGACCTGGCCCTGTCCGACGTGCGGGAGAGCCTCGCGGTGGTCCTCCAGGAGACGCTGGTCTTCCACGGCACGGTGCGGGAGAACATCGCCTACGGCCGGCCCGGCGCGACGGATGCGGAGATCGTCGCGGCCGCCCGCGCCGCCGACGCCCACGACTTCATCCGGCTGCTGCCCGACGGCTACGACACGATGGTCGGCCAGCGCGGCCGGACGCTGTCCGGCGGTCAGCGCCAGCGCCTCGCGATCGCCCGCGCGATGATCAGGGACGCACCCGTGCTGCTGCTGGACGAACCGACCACCGGCCTCGACGCCCGGTCGGGCATGCGTGTCATGGACCCGCTGCGCCGACTGATGGCCGGGCGGACCACCGTCGTCATCTCGCACAACCTGCTCACCGTCCGCGACGCCACGCGGATCGTCGTACTGGACCACGGGCGGGTCCTGGAGACCGGGACCCACGACGACCTGCTCGCGCGCGGCGGTGCCTACGCCGGTCTCCACCGGTTGCACGCCGTGCCCGGCCCCGTCCGGGCGGGCGGCCCGCTGCCGGGGGCGGTGGCGTCGTGACCGGGACGCGCACTCAGGCGCGGGCGCCCACGGCGGGGGAACCCGCTCCCCCGCCCCTGGCCCCGGGCACCCGTCCCGCACCGGGCTACGAGATCCTCCGGCACCTCATGCGCACGGGCTGGCTGGACCTGTACGACGCGTGGAGCGAGGAGCGGGCCTGCCGGTGTGTCGTCAAGGTCGTACGTCCGGACCGCCGCGACGAGGCCCGGCCGCGGGCCCGGCTGCTGCGGGAGGGCCGGTGGCTGTGCGCCTTCAGCCACCCGCACCTGGTCCGCGCTTACGAGACCCTGGAGTGGCCGGAGCCACTGGTCGTCCTGGAGACGCTGACCGGGGAGACGCTGTCCCATCTCGTCCACCGCCTGCGACGGCGACCGGCGGCCGCCGACGTGGCCCTCCTCGGCATGCAGTTGTGCTCCGCGGTCCACTACCTGCATGGCCGTGGCCTGCTGCACCTGGACCTCAAACCGTCCAACGTGGTGGTGGACTGCGGCCATGCGAAGGTGCTCGACCTCAGCGTGGCGCGGCCGCCCGGGCGCGCCCCGGCCGGGTTGGGTACATTCCACTACCGCGCGCCGGAGCAGGCGCGCGGCGGCCCGCTGACAGCCGCCGCCGACGTGTGGGGCATCGGCATCACGTTGTACGAGGTGGCGAGCGGCGACGTGCCATTCGCCCTCCGCGGGACCGCGGAGGGCACGGACGACGGCGATCACCACGGGTGTCCGCAGCTGGAGACGAGCGCACCGTCGATCGGCTCGCGCCGCCGACTGCCCCGCGCGCTCGCGGCGGCCATCGACGGCTGCCTGGGCATGGACGCGTCGGTCCGGCCGACGGTCACCGAACTGGCCGCATCGCTCGGCGCGATCGTCCCGGCGTACGGCCCCCTTACGTCCTCGCCCGAGAACCCGAGAGCCGGGGACGTCGCTACGTTTCCCCGCCCGTCGTGAGGTCGGCGGTGGCGAGCACGGTGCCGTCGGGCGCCGTCAACCGGGCGCCGGACACGGCCGCGGGGTCGACGGGGGTCGGGCCGCCCCAGAACCCGCGGCCCTCGTGCAGGGTGAAGCTGCCCGTCCGGACCGTGCCGCCGTCGCGCCGCTCCAGCAGACAGGAGACCATGCCGCTGTACGGGGTGTGCGTCCGCGTGCCGGTGAGGTCGACGGTCATGTAGATCCAGCCCGGAGAGCCGGTGTGGGCGTACACCTCACCCGCCGACTGCTTGGGGGCCGCGGCCGAGGTCAGATCGCCGTGCAGCATGTCGGTCTCGTCGCCGGTGGACCGGGAGGCGCCGGCCACCACGTTCTCGATCACCGTTCCGACCGCCCAGCCGCCGAAGCCGACGGCGAGGACGAGCGCGGCCACCACGGAGGCGAGCCGGAGCCGAAGCCGACCACCGAAGGCCCTGCGCCGTGCGCCCGAAGCGCGGGCGCGCGCCCGGCCGTCCTGGGCCGGCGTCCCGTGGGTCAGCGCCTGTGCCACCCGGGTCTCGAAGCCGACGGGCGGCTCGCAGCCCGGCAGCAGTCCGATCAGCCCGTCGCCGACGAGGGTCAGCTGTCCGACGTACTCGCGGCAGTCCGCGCATCGGTCGAGGTGGGCGACCGCTGCGGCCCGCTCGCGTCCCGGCAGTATGCCGAGAGCGAGTTCGGCGCCGATCTCCCGCAGCTTCTCGCAGGTCATGTCATTGGACATGGTCGCCTCGCTTCGGGGACGCGAGCGTGGTGCGCAGCTTGGCCATCGCGGTCCTGATGCGCGTCTTCGCGGTGCCCAGCGGGATGTTCTCCCAGTCGGCAACCTCCTGGGCCGTCATGCCGTAGATGCTCGCCATCACCAGCGCGCGGCCCTGTTCGCGGGGCAGTTCCGCCACCGCCGCCCGCAGCCGGGAGGACGCCTCGTCGGCCAGGACGTGCTGTTCGGGGGTGTCGCTGACGACTCCCAGGACCACGTCGAGATCCTCGGGCGCCACCGGCTCCGGCCGTCGCGCGCGGACGGCGTCGATGGCGAGGTTGTGCGCGATGGTCGTCAGCCAGGTCTTCACCGAGCCGCGTCGCGAGTCGTAGATCTGGGCATGCCGCCAGGCACGTTCGAAGGTCTGCTGGGCGATGTCCTCGGCGAGTTGTGTGTCCCCGGTGACGGCGACGGCGACACCGAAGACCGTGTGCTGGAACCTCCGTACGAAGGTGACGGCCAGCTCCGGGTCGCCGGTGGCCAGCCCGGACAGCAGAGCCTCGTCCGGGAGACGGCCCACCGGGAACCGGAATCTCGACATACCCATACATACGGTCCGCCCCCGCCAGGGGATTGCCCGGCTGTCACGGAACCTCACCCTCCGATTCTCCCGCGCTTCCGCCTGCGCGGCGCGGGCAGCGGGCAGCGGGCAGCGGGCAGCGGGCTCATGGTGGGGGTGGCGGGGGACGTGGTGCCGGGGGTGTCGGGGGTGCCGGGGGTGTCAGCGGTGTCGGGGGTGAGGCTTGGGCGAGCCTTCGGTGGCCTGGCGGGACGCTCAGTGGCCGTAGGGCGGCTCGAAGCACCCGGTCTCCGGGTACGGGCCGTTGGTCGTCACCTCGTAGTTGGACTTCTGCACAAACGCCGTGACGCAGGCGTCGTCGTGGACACGGAGGCCGACCAACGCTCCCTCGGGCGTGACCTCGCGACCGTCCGTGAAGCGCGAGTTCATGGCCCGGACAATCAGTGTCCCGCCGAGCGGCTTCCCGTTCGACCCGGTCCGCTCTTCCTCGTAGCCGAGGTGGAGCAGTGCCGCGCGCACCGTCACGGGGTCCCACTTCTTCCGCTCCCACAGCCGCTTCAGGACCGGCCTGATGCGATCGGCTTCCCTTCCCGCGTCCATCGCGCCGGCGGGCGACATGGCTCCCGGGCGGCGGTAGCCGTTGTTCTCGTTGTAGTGGGGAGCGCCGTCGCCTGCCCCCGGCTCCACGTACGGGGAGGCTCCCGATGCGCCGGAAGCGGCGCTCCGAGATGTGCCCGTAGGAGCTCCGGCCGTCGAGTCCGTGGCGCGCTGCTCACCGCAGCCGCCGAGACTCAGGACGGCGACAAGGGCCAGACCCGTCATCGTTGGGCTGCCGGGTCGGCCGGATATCGATAGAGGCATGGCATGACTCTGCCATGCCGGGGATGGCCATGTCCGCGGCGTAGTCGACGCGAGCCTGGCGGTCTGCCTCGCTGATTTCGGGGTGGACGGGGGGCGTGTGGGGTGCGCGCCAGAGTTGGACCAGGTGGCGCTCCCCGTGGTCGCCGATGCCGGGTTCGGGGTCGTCGGCATGGCAGTACAGACGCATCCGCACCCAGTCGGTGCCGTCGGGCGAGGGTGGGAGGTGGAGGGGAGGTTCCTCGTCCGGCCATGCGTCGAGGATGTCGCCCTGTTCGAGCGTCGCGAGCCAGAGGGTGGGGAGGTCGGCCCGCAGGCTGATCTCTTCCGCGGGCTCCCACTCGGCGCCGGATTCGGGTGCCGGCGGGACGTTGTGGATCTGGACGGTCAGCTGGAGGGGGCCGGTGTCGGTGGTGGTGAGGACGACGGCGCCGGCGTCGGTGGCCGGACCGCAGCGCCAGCCGAAGGGCATCTCCCGGGCGTACTCGTAGTCGTCGGTGAAGCCGATCAGGTAGCCGTTCTCGCCGAGGTCGACCGTGAACGAGGACGAACGGACCAGCATGGGGGATGTCGCTCCCTTCACTGACACGAACTCTCCCTTGATGCGTACGGGCATTTGATGCGTACGGGCATTGTGGCTGGTCCGTGTTGATCGGTACGGGTGGTGCGCCGGATCAGGGGCTCAGGGCCCCGGGTTGATGTGCCGGGCCCAACGGTGCCTCCGGCAGGAAACGGCGTCTCCGGCGACCTCGGCCGAGAAGTACCGCCCGTCGAACTGGGCCGGCCGTCGGAATCCGTTGTCGTCCAGGTGGCCGAGTTCGATCAGGTCGGGCCCCCCGTACGGGGAACCCTGGTGCGCCTCGACGGCGCGGACGCACAGTGTCACCTCCCCGTGTTCGGGTCGCGGGGCGTCCGCGAGCGCGTGGTCGAGTCCGCCGACGACGACGTGTGCGACGAGTGAGGCTCCGCGCGCCTCGACGCCCGCCCTGAGCGCGTCGCCGAGGCGTAGCACGAGACGTGCGTCGCTCACCGCCATGACCGCGCTCGCCTCCCACGCCTCGTCCCTGGCGCGCACCCCCAGCAGATGGCGGGCATCGGACGCCCGGTGGGCCGCCGTGGGTGCCACACCGCCGCCGCCCGTTGCGGGAACGGCGAACCGCGCGGGGTGGATGCCGGGAGAGATCCAGCGCGGGTGCAGGGCGGGTGCGGTGAAGTCCTCCTGGAAACCGCTGTCGGACTCCGGCACCTCGTGGTGCTCCTCGTTGAACACCGGCCAGTCGTCCTCCCAGCGGATGGCGGCGAGGAACGTCTCGCGTCCGTTGACATAAGACCCAGGGGTGGTTCCACGTGGTCGCACTCCCGGGTGGACCGCGAGCCCCGGTCCACCGCCGCCCCGCTTCACCCACTTTTGTACAGCGGTCCTCCACCTGAGCGGGCACCGGCCCGGCACCGAATGCCCCTGTCGATCGAGGCTGCCTTCTGCGCGCACCGACCGTGACCACATCGCTCGCGCCAGTAACTACGGTCATGGGCAGGGCAGTTGATATGCGAGGCTGTCGTCAGCCGCTCGCGGGCAAGGTGGCCGGGGCAGTCGTCGAGAGGAGCGCAGCGTGAGTCAGGACGGCTTCCGCACCGAGGAGATGGACACCAGCAGGCCGCATCCTGCGCGGATCTACGACTACCTGCTGGGCGGCAAGGACAACTACGAGGTCGACCAACGGGCCGGCGACCAACTCGCCTCCGCGGCACCCGAGGTGCGGATCGGCGTGCAGGCCAACCGCGCCTTCCTGCAACGCGCCGTCCGTTACGTCGTCGGCAGCGGCGTCCATCAGATCCTCGACGTCGGCACCGGGCTGCCCACCGCCCCGAACGTGCACGAGACCGCCCACGAGGTGGCCCCGGACGTGCGCGTCGCGTACGTCGACAACGATCCGATCGTGAAGGCACACGGCGACGCTCTGCTCAGCCGCTCCGGCGCGACCAGTATCGTGCTCGCCGACCTGCGCGATCCCCGGGCCATCATCGACCACCCCGACGTCCGCCGAGTCATCGACTTCGACGAGCCGGTCGCCCTGCTCCTCGTCGCCATCCTCCACTTCATCACCGAGGCGGAGAAGCCCGATCAGGCCGTCGCCGCCCTTCGCGACGCGCTGCCGGCCGGCAGCTTCCTCGTGCTCTCGCACGCCACGGGCGACTTCGCCGACCGCAGCGAGGCCCAGGCCGTCTACAACAACGCCACCGCCACGCTGAACCTGCGGACCCGAGCCGAGGTAGAGCGGTTCTTCGACGGCTTCGAACTGGTCGAGCCCGGCCTGGCCCAGGTCCCGTTCTGGCGCCCGGACACCCCGCCGCCGGCACGGTCCGGCGAGATCGGCTTCTACGGGGGCGTGGCTCGCAAGATCGGCTGAACCGGCCTCTCCGGCCGCCCCATGAGGCGGCCGGCGCCGGCACGAACAGAATCACGGATGAGGGGCCTTCCTTCCGCGCGGTTGGTTACGGCGGGTGAGGCGGGATCCCCGGTTCCGGCAACTGGGCATTCCGAGTGATATCGGCTGCGCGTCTCCAGCTCAGCCATGCGCGTGAGTATCGGATCGCCGAAACCATGGTGGCTGGCGGTGTCCGTGAGGCCGGTGTCCTCGGTGCGGGTCACGGCGATCGGTATGGCCCCGATCCGACCGGCGATCTGAATGGCGGCCGTGCCCACACTGCTGGACGCCGGGGGGATTCTCGGTGAGGCGCCGTCGATGGGAAGCGACAGTATGTCGGCCGCCTTCAACGCCTGCCATGTGACCGCGCGCGGCCACGGTACGCAGCAGGCGAAGCGCGCTTGCGGTTGTCGATCTGGCCAGAGGGCTGCGGGATCACGGTGTGGATGCCGCGTCGTCGCAGGTGCTCGCGGATGGCCCGGGACGAGTAGGCTCATCCTCGCGGCTCAGAGCGCGATCGGCCGGTATCGCAGGGCTTCGTCGACGATCTCCTCCGCAGATGCATCTTGCTGGTCTTCCGGGGGATGAATGATCAAACCACTGACCCCGGGATGCAGCACATTGGCTTCGAGCAGGCGCAGGTAGTAGTCGGTCTCCGGGGAGGCAACGAGGACCCTGCGGACGATCTCGACGAGTTCGTCCCGAGTGATGTCTGCTACCCGGCGGCAAGTGGGCCTGGCCGCCTCCTTGGCGAACTCCTCCACGTTGCTGCTTCCGTGATAGTGGGCAAAGTCGAAGGCCACGTAGTCGTGGCCGGTCATCGCGTTGAAGGCGCGAATTGCCTTGTCAGCGGCCTCCGGACGGACGGTCAGCAGGTCAGCGATCCGATCGATCTCGCAGCTCAACTCATCCAGCCGTTGCCGGCTCACAGGCGGGGGCAGCAACTCCGGTCTCAGGTCCACAGCCCAGATTATGTCCACCGGCGCCGACACGCCGGAGCAAGACCCCCGGTGTGCTGCCAGTTCTCATCATGGCGCGGCTCATGCGGTTGACCTGCTGCATTGACGCTCCTGACCATACGTCTCTCAAATTTCTCTTCGTTCGTAGCAGCGTTGGAGCCGGTTGAAGGCGTTGTGCCGGGCGTGGGTGCGTGCGATGTGCCAACGCCGACTGGCTTGGACAGGAGCCTGGTCGCCCTTGTGCGCGATGCGACCAGCCAGGTTTCGGCTGGTCAGTTCGTCACGAGTGTTCTGCGAGTCGTATCCGGCATCCGGGTTGACGGTGAGCACATCTGGGAGTGGGCCGAGGTCGTCGAGCTTGTCCGGAGTCGGCGCCGGCAGTGGCGAGTCGTGGCGGTTGGCACCAGCCGGCACCCGGCCGAGCGGGATGCCGTACCGTCGACCATGAGGGAGCGTGTCCCCCCGCTTACCAAGATCGACCGGAGAGCGCCCGGAAACCATTTCTCCGCCGGGGGCTTTGGCGATGCAGCCATCGATGGAGATACCTTCCCATACCAGGCCGACGATCCGGTCGTTGAGACGGCGGCGGTGAACACCGAACGGGTGGCCAGGGGGCAAACCTCGGCCGCTCAGGAAACAGTGCGGAAAACTGAACCCGCAACGGCTCGACAAGCCAAGCCGGGATGACACGCACGGACGATCCTCGTGCAGGCAGCAGATCCGGGCCGTCTTGCGCGGCACGTTGGACGGATTGCTCGTCCGGCCGAAAAGGACACGGCACTTCACCATCAAGCGGCCGGCTCGTCCGAGGTGCCGGCGGGTGCCGCCAGCCATGGCATGCGGTGGACGAGGCTGTCGCGCAGCTCGGTGAGGATCGCGATTCGCTCCTCCAGCTGAGCCACCCGCTGTGGGCGCGGGCCCCAGCCCGGGGGGGACCGCCGCGCGGGGGCGGGCGCCGAGGGGGGGAGTGGGGGGCGGGTGGGCCGGCGGGGCCCGCCCCCCGTCCCGGCCGGCCCACAGCGGCGAGTAGGAGAGCACCTTGGGTAGATCGGCGTCGAGGTAGGCCAGGAGGGACTTCACATCCTCCACGGTGAGCCCACAGGACAGAAGCTCACGGATGTTGCGGACCCTGCGTACCGCACCGGGCTCATACAGGCGATAACCCGCCGTCGTACGGTCGGACTCCAACAGGCCCTGCTCCTCGTAGTAACGCAGGGCACGGGTCGTGGTCCCGGCCTCCGCGGCCAGTTCACCGATCAGCATTGCAGCCACCTCCGAGTCCGACCATAAAGCTTCACCCGTACGTCAAGGTCAACTCCCGAGCCGGACCACCGTCTTCCCGGTGTACGCGCCGTTCACGAGATCGAGGAGGGCCTGCGGTGCATTGGCCAGCCCATCGATCACCGTCTCGTCATGGACGATCGCGCCCTCTCGCAGCCACGTACGGAATTGCGCGCCGAACTCCGGAGCACGCTCAAGGTGATCGCCCACGGAGAAGCCGCGGATGGTGAGCCGCTTGCCGAGGACACTGAGCAGGTCGCCGGGACCGCCGCCGGGACTGGCTTCGCTCTGCCGGCTGAGGGCTCCGCACACGGCGATGCGGCCATGCGGGTTCATGATCTCGATCGCGGCGCGCAGCTGTTCGCCACCCACGTTGTCGAAGTAGACGTCGATGCCTTCGGGTGCGGCCTCGCGCAGCCGGTCGACGATCGGTCCGTCGTGATAGTCGAAGGCCGCATCGAACCCGAGTCTCCCGGTCAGATGGGCGGCCTTGTCCCGCGAACCGGCGCTGCCGATCACCCGGGCCGCTCCCTTGAGCCGGGCGATCTGACCGGCCATGCTCCCGGTCGCCCCCGCCGCGCTGGAGACGAAGACGGTGTCGCCGGGCCGTAGTTCCGCCGCGTCCATGAGCCCGACGTAGGCGACCAGTCCGAAGCCCAGGTAGGTGGAGGGTGACGGGTAGGCGTCCCGGTCGACGCGGCGGAACAGCCCGGCCTGCGCCACGGCGTACTCGCGCCAGCCGAGCCGGTGCATCACCAGGTCGCCCGCGCCAAGTGATGAATCCACAGAGGCGACCACTTCACCGATGGCATCGCCGTACATCACCTCGCCGACCTCATAGCGGGGCATCGGCAGGCCGGACTCGCCCGCGATCAGCATGAGCATGCCGGGATCGAGCGACATGAACAGATTGCGGACCAGCACCTCTCCCGATGCGGGACTGGGAACAGCGACCTCGGTGATCTCGAAGTCCCCGGGAGCGGGCAGGCCCTCAGGCCGTGCGAACAGCCGGGCTTCCAGCCCGGTACGGGAGATACCGGAGCGGCTGGAGAACGCTGTGCTCTTCGAAGATGTGTCCATGCCGACGACGCTACGGATTGACCCATGCGTCAAGGTCAAGCCGTCCGGCCGGTAACGGCCTCGAGACGTACGTGAAGGCCGAACGGCTTTTGGCCCGCACGGAGTTGCACACGACTCGATGACCTCGGAGCCCGGCCCTGTGTTACTTCCCGCCCGGCGACGCCTCCTGCCCGCGCGGCCTCCAAGGCGTCAAAACGATCGCGCCATAGGCGGCGACCGTGCCAGTGAGGCCCTCGGAATCGGGGCCGGATCGGAGCACACATAGGCTCTCGATCACGGAGAGGGTGGGGGTGCCAGATGTGGTGGAAGCGACGCCAGGACGAGGGCCCAGCAATGCCATTGCCGACGGAGCGGTGGCCGGCGGCATGGGATGAACCTGGTCTGCTGACGCCGAAACAGCGGGTCCGGGCTGTGGTCGACGCGATCACCGACGGCACCACAGCCCGCCCCGATCAGCTTCAGGGCCTGCCGGCCGAGGCCGTCCTGACTGTCGAGCGTGATCAACAAGCTCCGATGGCAGATGCCTACCGAGACTTCCTTTGCCTGATCGGCGGTGGCGCCGGGCGCTTCATGCAGGGGGAGGACGTCTACCATCCCGACGTCCTTGGCCTGGGGACAGCTGCCCGCGAGCTGCTCGAGGAGAACGAATCGCCCTTCCGCTTCGAACCCACCGACCGCGTCTTCTTCATGCACCAGGGCTGTCAGTTCGAGTTCATGCGAGGCACCGGACCTGATCCCGAGGTCTGGTCATACTCCGAAGGCGACCACGAAGACGTTCCCGTCCGCAGCTACGCCTCCTTCACCGACTGGCTTCGCGCGACTGCCGAAGCAGAGATACCGGCCTGGAAGCATCACGTCGAGAGGGCGCGCGAGGAGACCAACGCCGACGGCAGCATTACGTTGCGCTGGTAGCCAACTCCTGGGTCAGCTGCCCGTCACTTCCATGCCCGGAGTGACGGGAAAGGCGATGGGTTCGCCGATGCTGGGGATCCTTGAAAACGGCTCTGCCCGAAGTTCCGTGAATTCGCAGGTCGGGCTCCACGGAATGCCGCATGCGCCGGAAGCTCGTCGCTGGAAGGGGCCAGGCTAGTGCCCTGACCAAGAACGTTCACGGTGTTGGTTGACACGCCGTCCAGCCTGTCGGCTGGGCGGCGTCGTGGCGTTCAGGCTGGGGCGGTGGCAGTTCTTGTACGTGTGCGGCGGCTCAGTACCGGGCAGGTCAGCAACTGCTGAGAATCACCCGCCGGGGCACCGGCTCGCCGATCCGGTTACGGCGGGCCATGGTCGTGCTCGCGTCCGCCGGCGGCAACAAGGTGTCGGCCATCGCCCGCCTCGTGCAGGCGGACGGGGATACGATCCGCAGGTTATCCACCGGTTCAACGAGATGGGCATGGCCAGCCCGGACCCTGATTCCTTGTCGACAGCTCCAGCAGTGGTGACCGCCCGCGCCGGACTGTTCGAGTGCGGGGCCGCGACGCCTTTCTGGACCCTGGCCGACGAGGCCTCCGCTGAGAGCGGCGCGCGACCGTACTCGTGAGCATCCGGCGCACGACGCCTTACGTCTTCGTGGCTGCGAGCCCTCGCGGGAGAGCGGTGCGGGCCCGATGCTCATGGTGGTGGTCGCGTGGGCTCCGAACGGACGCCTCAGGAGGCCCTGGCGTCGAGGTCTCCCAACAGAGCGGCGGCGTTCGGCGTCCTCGCGATCCGCCCGCAGGCCGGCGTCGGGTGGGCGCCCGCCGGGCATCCCGACCCGCTGCCGACGAACGATCACAAGCTGCACGGCGTCCGGCAGTTCCACGGCTGCTAGAGCGTGGGCGACGACCAGCTCCGGGGCGTCGTCCGCCGGCGCAAAGGCACCGCGAACACCCACGCCGCACTCAAATCCATCCGCCGAGCGCTGCCGGACGGGGCACCGATCTACGTCATCCTGGACAACCTGTCCGCCCACAAGGGCGTCAAGATCCGAACGTGGGCGGCCCGGAACAAGGTCGAACTGTGCTTCACCCCGACCTACGCGTCTTGGGCCAACCCGATCGAGGCCCAGTTCGGGCCGTTACGCACGTTCGTGATCGCCGGCTCGAATCACCCGAACCACACCGTCCCGGCCCGAAATCTGCACGCCTGCCTGCGCTGGCGCAACGCCAACGCCCGTCGTCCCGACGTCCTGGCCGCCCAACGCCGCGAGCGCGCCTGCATCCGCATCCGCAGTGAACGACAAGGACGCTGGGGCCAACCCACCACCCGAGCAGCCTGCCCCCCCACACCTCAAACGTTCAGTACTTGTTGCTGTCGTGCATCACCCGTCGGCGAGGCGTTGGATCGTGGCGCTCAGCCAGGCCTGGAGATCAGCGGGGTCACCGAGTTCGGAACGCAGGACCCGGAGGCGGGTCGAGACGCCGAGCACAAAGGCGTCGATCGCTGCGGCTCGGCTGCGGGCGTCCGCGTCGTCCAGGCCGCTGTCGCGCAGGTAGCGGTGCAGCGGCTCCAGCGAGTTCGTGTCGAGGAAGGCGGCCAGCGCCTCCGCCGCCTCCGGGCGTTCGCCGGACGCCCGTTGCAGCACGAGCAGCGGATCCTCCCCGGGCGCACCGAACCAGCGCTGGACGATGCTCGCCGCTAGGCGCGAACCCAGCGCGGAACGGTCGCCGTCGAAGGAATTGGAGACCGGGATCTCCACCCGGGTCGCCGCCAGGAAAAGGCCGTCCTTGCCGCCGAAATAGCGCGTGATGAGGTTGGGCGACACCCCGGCCGCGTCGGCCACGCCTTTGACCGTGATCGCCGCGTACCCGTGCTGGGCGAACTGGCGTCGCGCGTGCTCCAGGATCCGCTGCCTGGTGGCGGCCGCATTGCGCAAAGTCATGTGTATCAGCATACACATCATGTGTACGCTGATACACATGAACGACGAGATACGGGAACGACTCCAGCGGACGCGGCGTGTCACGACCCCGTGGAGTGACGACGGGACGCGCGGCATCAGCGGCACCCACCTCGACGAACTGCTCGAACGCTGGGCGAACGGGTATGACTGGGGCGTGCACGAGCGCCGCATCGGCGCGTTCCCCTGGGTGACGGTGCAGGCAGGCGACACCGACCTGCGGGTGATCCACCAGCGGTCCGCGGATCCCGGCGCGCCGGTTGTCGTGCTGCTGCATGGCTGGCCGGACTCGGTGTTGCGGTTCGAGCGCGTCCTGCCTTTGCTCGCGGACATGCACGTGGTGGTTCCCGCGCTGCCGGGCTTCCCGTTCGCGGCCCCGCTCACCGATCCTGGTATGTCGGTCAACCGGATCGCTGGGATCGTCGCGGACGCTCTCGAGGAGCTCGGTCACTCGCGGTACACGGTGTCCGGCGGCGACGTGGGTGGCACCGTCGCGGAGATCCTCGCAGCCGAACACCCGGACCGGGTTGCCGCCCTGCACCTCACGAACACCGCCCCACAGCGTGCGCTCACGGCAGACCCGGCGAAGCTCGCGCCCGACGCGGCGGCCTACCTCCGCCGGTCGGCACAGTGGTTCCGGACCGAGGGCGGGTACATCGCGGAGCAGTCGACGCGGCCGAACACGCTCGCCGTCGCGCTCGGCGACTCACCCGCCGGCCTCGCGGCGTGGATCATCGAGAAACTGGAGTCCTGGTCCGACGAGTCGGCCTTCACTCCGGACGAGCTTCTCACCTGGGTCACCGCCTACTGGGTCACCGGCACGATCGGCACCTCTTTCACCACCTATGTCGAACCGGCCGCCCTCCCTGACCGGATCAACACGCCGACCGTGCTCTCCGTGTTCCCGCGCGACATCAAGCCGGAGCCGCGAAGCTACGCCGAGGCGTTCCTGAACATTTGCGATTATGTGGAACACCCTGCGGGCGGCCACTTCGCAGCCTGGGAACAGCCCGAGGCCTACGCCGACGACGTACGCCGTACGGTCAAGCTGGGAGGCTGAAACGGAGCTTGCGGATGCTCCACCACCGCAACGCCGTGCGCCCGGAACGGCCCATGGCGTTGCATCTCTGTGGGGGGGCTTGCCCAGGACCCCGCGTCCTGGCCTGACGCCGACCTGCCGTGGTCGGGGTGGTGGGCAGCGTGGTCGGGCTCATGGTCGGGGTACGACCGCAGACGGCGTGTCGCGGGCTGGTCCGGTCAGCGGCGGCGTCGGAAGACACCGCGGGGCCCGTTCCTCTCCGCTTCCGCGCGGGCGGCCGGGCGAGATGGGGCAGCTCACCGAGACCGCGACCGGCCTCGTGGCCGAACGACTCGCGTGCCGCTGGGTGCGAGACTTCGCGCCGTCCCAACGCCACACTGGTCCAGCAGCCACGCTATGTGTCGTTGGTGGCGCAGAAGTGGCACAGGGCTACTGACAGACAGGTGGCACTTCACACAGCAGTGCCGAGGTCCTGGAAGTGGCGCCGCTCCGCGATACCGAGTTCTTTGGTGACCTGAGGGGCACGGATTCCCCTCACGACACCGGAGTCTGGGTGCCAGTTCACGGACGGGCTCGTGTGCGGTCTCGCACGATGATCTTGCCGGTGTTCTCGCCGCGCAGCATTCCCAGGAACGCGTCCACGATGCGCTCGAAACCGTCAACCACCGTCTCGTCCAGAGCGAGTCGGCCGCTCTGCAGATGCGGCACCGCGAACTCGTACAACTCCTCCTGCATGTCACGGTAGTTGCTGACCAGGAAGCCCTCCATGCGGAGGCTCTTCTCCACGATGTCCGCGTAGTTGAAGCGCGGTGACGGCGCGTCGGGGGTGTTGTACTGGCTGATCGTGCCGACGCGGACGATGCGCCCGAACTCGCGCAGCGCTCCCACCGCCGCGGCCAGTTGCTCGCCGCCGACGTTGTCGACGAACACGTCGATGCCGCCCGGCGCGACCTTGCCGAGCAGGTCGGCGGCGGGCCCGTCGTGGTAGTCGAAGACGGCGTCATAGCCCACCTCCCGTGTGAGGTGGCCGGCCTTCGCCGCCGAGCCCGCACTGCCCACGAGCCGTCCGGCGCCGAGCAGTCTGGCGAACCGCCCGGTCGCCGTGCCGACCCCGCCCGCGGCGGCCGACACGAACAGGTCCTCCCCCTCCTGGAGTCGGGCGATCCGGGTCAGGCCCACATAGGCGGTCAGGCCGGTGCCGCCGAGAGTGCTCAAGTACGCGGTCAGGGGCACCCCGTCGAAGCGGGGCAGCTGCCGGATCTCCTCGGACTTGACCACCGCGTGCGTGCGCCAGCCCTGCCGGTGGAACACGATCTCGCCCTCGGTCAGCCGAGGCGTGCGCGAGGCGATCACCCGCCCGATGGTGCGGCCCTCCAGCGGTGCGTCGAGCGTGAAGCCGCCGGGCACGTCGTCCATCATCTCGCGGTGGTAGGGGTCGACGGACCAGTAGAGGTTTTCCACGAGCGCGCTGCCGACTGCGGGGTCGGGAAGCGTGGATTCGACGAAGGCGAAGTGCTCGGCGGTGGGAAAACCGTGGGGGCGGGCGGTCTGGTGCACGGTGAGCGCGGTCTCGTTCATGCCCGGACCGTAGGGCGGGAATGCGCCGCCTGGGCAGCCGGTTGGGCTCATGCGACACACCGTTCCATGAGCAGTTCTCATACGTTGAGGTGAGCACCCCGTGGCCCGCACGACCGACTCCGATCTCGCCCCGCAGGAACTGCGCGTCCTGGTGGCGGTCGCGGACACCGGCGGCTTCTCGGCCGCGGCCGACACACTCGGTCTGACCCAGTCCGCCGTCTCCCACTCGGTTCGCGGCAGCGAGCGCAAGATCGGTGCCGTCCTCTTCGAACGCGGCCGCACCGGAGCCCGCCCCACCCCTGCCGGAGAGAAGGCCGTCGCGCACGCCCGCCGCATCCTGCGTCTGCTGGACGTCCTGACCGCCGAGGCGCGCGGCGCGGCCCGGCCCGGAGCTGCGGAGGGGCCGCTGCGGATCGCGGCCTTCCGCAGCGCGGCTCTCCACCTGCTGCCGCCCGTCCTGCAGCGGCTGCGCGCCCGGCACCCCGGGATCGAGCCGCGGGTGCGGATCGTACGTGAGGTGGGGCGGGGCACCGCGGGCGAAGTGGCCGACGGGAAGGCCGACATAGCGATCGCCGCGCTGGGCGGCTCCGTGCCGCTTCCACCGGGTCTGATCGCGAGCGGACTCCTTGAAGAGCCGTATGCCCTGGTGCACGCGACGGGTCACGCCGCCCCACGCTCGCTGCCGCTGGTCGACTGGGCCGAGAGCTGTGGCTCGCACACCCGCGGCTGGTGGGCCGCACAGGACTGGATCCCGAAGGCAACCGTCGAGGCGGAGGACGACGGAGCGGTGCTCTCCTTGGTGAGCGGAGGTCACGGAATGGCGATCATGCCGGCACTGTCCTTGGTCGGAGCGCCGAACTCGGTCGGCATCACCGATCTCGGCCCCGAGCGCCCGACACGCCAGGTCGGCTATGTCACCACCTCCGAACTGGCCGGATCCGCTGTCGTGCGCGCCTTGGTGAGGGAACTACGGGCGACGGTCCCGCAGGGTGTGAGCCTTCTCAGCGACGAGGCTTGATCAGGTCGAGTGGGCGAACTGCCTCGCGAAGGCAGTCGTGGTGTGCCACGACCTTCTTCCGAGGCGCCTCGCACGGCTTCTTCCACGGCTGGGCGCGGTCGGCGGCCTGTACGACATCCGCTGGGCAGGCCGGTCCAGCGCCGCCGCAGCTTGAGCGGCCTGCGGCTGCCGGCCGGGCAGTCGGGAGCCGGGAGCCGGGAGTCGATCCTGCGATCAGCTGACGTGGGCGGCGACGGTTCGCGCACACACCAGGGACTCCGTATGCGTCGTGTCCACCTCCAGGTCATAGAGCACCCCCTCGTGAACCGCGTCCGTCTGCGACGCGGCCATCCCCTGGATGCGGTCTCCTCGTGCGACCTCACGGCCTGCGGCGACCGCACTCTCACACCTGACGCCGACCCACAACACATCCAGTCCGCCCAGAGCCCTCTGCCACCGCTTCTGGGATGCCGCTCCGCCGAGGAAGACGTCATCGATGATGACTCTGGCGCCTGCTCGGGCCATCGCCACAACGCCCTCCATCCAGGCAGCCTCCAGCGCCCGGAAGTCCGCCCCGACGCTCACCTCGCCATCCGCCGCGAACACGATTCCCTCGTGCGACGCCTGCATCTTCGCGGGCATGGCGTCGACAAACGAGTCGCACCCGAACGCCAGCCACGGATCCGGCAGTACGGCCTGCAGACACCGTACGATCCCGGACTTCCCCGAGCTGGAACCACCGTTGAGAATGATCATTCGAGTCGTCACCGCGCCACGGTAAGGCGCTTCCGAGACGGCACGAAACGAATTTCGGCGCACACTGCTCTGCTGCCACAACCCAGTGTCCGGCCACCGACCGTCGCCGGGTGCGTCTCCCGACGGCGGAGACGGGTCGTAGACACACTGGTCGTTGAGAATGACATTCTGGTATAGGTAGAACAGCATTTCACAGACGGGGTGGAGCGCACGGCGACGGCACCTGGCCGGGGCGCCCTTGCTGGGTGCGTGCCTGAACGGAAGGAATCGCGTGGACTATCGCAAGCTCGGTACGACCGGTGTCGAGGTGAGCAGCCAGTGTCTCGGCGCGATGATGTTCGGCACGTTCGGGAATCCCGACCACGACGAGTGTGCACGGATCATCAACCGTGCCCTGGACGCAGGGATCAACTTCATCGACACGGCCGACGTGTACTCCCGCGGCGAGAGCGAACGCATCGTCGGTCAGGCGGTGAAATCACGTCGTGACGAGGTGCTGCTCGCGACCAAGTGCTTCTATCCGATGGGCGAGGACCGCAACATGCGGGGCGGCTCCCGGCGTTGGATCGTGCGGGCGGTCGAGGACAGCCTCCGCCGGCTCGGTACCGACCACATCGACCTGTACCAGGTGCACAAGCCCGACTGGGACACCGACCTGGAGGAGACCCTCGGCGCGCTGACCGACCTCGTGCGCCAGGGCAAAGTGCTCTACCTGGGGTCGTCGTCATTCCCCGCGGAATGGATCGTCGAGGCCCAGTGGGCCGCCTCCCGGAGCGGGAGCGGGCGGTTCGTGTGTGAGCAGCCGCAGTATTCGGTCTTCGCGCGGTCGGTGGAGCAGTCGGTGCTGCCGGCCTGTCAACGGCACCGGATGGCGGTGATCTCGTGGAGCCCGCTCGCGGGCGGCTGGCTGACCGGCAAGTACCGGCGCGGCGAACAGCCGTCGGCGGGTTCGCGGTTCGACCCGGGCGGCCGCTTCATGCAAGGGAGCGTCAGCGACGCCGACGACCTTGCCTCACCTGCCCGTTTCGACGCTCTGGACGCCCTGCGTGAGATCGCCGGGCAGGCGGGCCTGTCGCTGACCGAGCTGGCTCTGGCGTTCGTCGGCAACCATCCCGCGATCACCTCGACCATCATCGGGCCCCGCACCATGCAGCACCTGGAGGACGCTCTGTCCGCGGCGGACGTCCGCCTCGGCACGGACGTACTCGACGCCGTCGACAAGGTCGTTCCCCCAGGTAGCGACATGCCAGGGGTCGACCACTTCCTCCCGTACCCGGCGCTGCAACCGGAGTCCCGTCGACGGCCCAAGAGCCGGCCGTCCTGACGTCCGCCCCCCGCTGGGCAGGTCCCGCTGTCATGGCCCTCAGCAGCTGCCCCGACCAGCCCGTCACCGTCACCCTCGCCCGCTGCCCCCGCACCGCCCTGCGCGGCCGGAGGTCCCTCGGCCGAGGCCCGAGCCGGGCGCGCATGGGGCGGGGCTGACCGGGCGGTGGGAGTTCGGCCTGCGGCGGGAGTTCCGGCAGCCGACGCCTTGGCTAATCTGCACGGGTGACCACCGACCTGACCCTGCTGCCACGTGTCGCCTATCGCGGACAGGAGATCACCGCGCCCCGGCTCCGCGGCCTCCTCGCGCTGCTCGCGGGCGACTTGCGCACGGGCTGCAGCACCGAGCGGCTGGTGGCAGGGCTGTGGCCGGACGAACTGCCGGAGCGGCCGGGAAAGGCGGTGCAGGTCCTCGTGTCCAGGGCGCGGGCGCAGCTGGGCGCCGACGTCCTCGCGAGCACGCCGACCGGATACCGGCTCACCCTCGCCGAGGACCAGGTCGACAGCTCCGCCCTGCTGCTGCACGCCGCCGCCGGCGCGGACCGGGCCAGGGCCGGGGACCACGCGGGATCGCTGGCCGCGGCCGAGGCCGGGCTCGCCCTGTGGGAGGGCACTCCTGACGGGGCCGGCAGCACCGACGACCCCCTGGCCGCGCTGCGCACCGAGCGCGCCCCCGTCCGCGGCACGCTCGTACGCACGCGGGCGCTCGCGCTGGCCCGGCTGGGGCGGCATGCGGAGGCGGCCGGGCCGCTGGCCGTCGCGGCCTCGGAGCATCCGCGCGACGAGGAAGTGCTCGCCGCGCTGTTGCGCGGTGAGGCGGCGACGGCGGGCCCGTCCGCCGCGCTGATGCGGTACGAGGCGTACCGCCGTGAGCTGCGCGAGACGCTCGGCACGGATCCGGGCGCCGGGCTCAAGGCCGTACAGCAGGAGCTGTTGCGCGGCGAGGCCCCTGTGGTCAGGCACGGTGTGCCGCACGAGCCGAACCCGCTGCTCGGCCGGGACGAGGACATCGCGGCGGTGGAGCGGCTGCTGCGTGTCTCCCGCGCCGTCACCGTCGTCGGCCCCGGCGGCCTCGGCAAGACCCGGCTCGCGCACGCCGTCAGCCGCCGGGCCGAGCAGCGCGTGGTGTATTTCGTGCCGCTCGCCGGCGTCACCGCGGACGAGGACGTGGCCGCGGAGGTGGCCTCCGCGCTCGGCGTCGGCGCCATGGGCGGCCCCAGCTCGGCCGACCCGGTGTCCGGCATCCTGGGCGTGCTCGGCTCCGGGTCCGCGCTGGTGGTGCTGGACAACTGCGAGCAGGTCGTCCGGGGAGCCGCCGACCTCGTACAGGCCCTGGTCTCGTCCTCGAAGGACCTGCGGGTGCTCGCCACCAGCCGGGCCTCGCTGGGCCTCACATCGGAAGCGGTGTACGCGCTGCCCGAGCTCGGTCTCGACATCTCCATCGAGCTGTTCACCCAGCGGGCCCGGGCCGCCCGGCCCGGCGTGGAGCTGCCGCCGGACGCGGTGGCCGAGTTGTGCCGCCACCTCGACGGGCTGCCGCTCGCCGTGGAGCTGGCCGCGGCGCGGGTGCGGGTCCTTTCGGTACCGGAGATCGCCCGCCGCCTCGGCGACCGGTTCGCGCTGCTGCGCGGCGGGGTGCGGGGCGTGCCGGAGCGCCACCGCACGCTGCACGCGGTCGTGGAGTGGAGCTGGAACCTGCTCACGGAGGACGCCCGGGCGGCGCTGCGCACACTGTCCGTCTTCCCCGGCGGCTTCCTGGGCGAAGCGGCGGAGCAGGTCCTCGGCGAGGATGCGCTGTTCCTCCTTGAGCAGCTGGCCGATCAGTCGCTGCTCACCGTCGCCGACACCCCGGCCGGCGTGCGGTTCCGGATGCTGGAGACCGTACGGGAGTTCAGCGCGGCCCGGCGTGAGGAGGCGGGCGAGGACGAGGAGGCCGTCGGCCGGTTCCTCGTCTGGGCGCGTGACTTCGGGGTCGCGTACCACGATGCGCCCTTCGGCTCGGATTCGCAGGCCGCCTGGGAGCGGATCAAGGCCGAGCAGGACAACCTCGTGCTGGCCCTGCGGCACGCCCTGGCCCGTACGGACAACCCCGCCACCGCCGCCCTCACCGCCGTCCTCGCCAGTCTGTGGTCCACCGGCACCAACTTTCCCCGCCTCGCCGCCCTCGCCGCGGACACCGGCCCGCCGCTGTCGCACTACCACCCCGAGCCCGAATACGTCGAAGTCGCGCGCACCGCCGCGGTGTTGGGCACGGCGACCGTGTTCATGGGCCCCGGTCCGCGCGCCATACGCCAGCTGGTCACTCTCCGGCGGCTGCCCCCGGCCCCGCCGGACACACTGATGCGAGCCACCGCGGTCGTGCTGAGCGCGATCCCCGAGATACGGCCTCCCGACTACGACGTGCTGCGGGGACTCTGCGAGGGTGAGGACGGCAGCGAGCGGCCGCTGCTCTCCGGCATCGCCGAGTGCGTCGCCTGCTACGTCTGGGAGTTCGAGCACGACATCGACCGCGCGCTCGTCTCGGCCCGCCGGATGGTCGTGGGACTGGCGCCGGTCGACAATCCGTCCGTTCAGCTCATGGTGCATTCCCGGCTGAGCGAGCTGTGCCTGCGGACGGGGCGGGGGGAGGAAGCGTACGAACATCTCAAGGCGGCGCTCAAGGTGCTGCCGCGGCTCGGCGACGGGCACGACTACATCAGCATCCGCTCGCTCCTCGTCTTCGCCTGCCTGCAGCGCGGCGAGACCGACGAGGCCGAGGACTGGCTGCGGCAGGCGGAGAGCGACAACACCCCGCAGCAGGACGACTTCTACCGGCCCGACCTCTGTGGGCGCGCCGAGATCGCCCTCGCCCGCGGACTGACGGAGGTCGGGCTCGGCCTGTGGCGCGGCGTCGTGGAGCGCATGCTCGCGGCCGGCTCGATACGCGGCGATGACGCCCGGATCGACCCGTGGGTGTTCCTGATCCAGTCGGTGGCGGTGACGGCGCACGCGCATGCCGACCGACTCGGGCTGGTCGCGGAGTTGGCCGACCGGTTGCGGCAGCGGCTGCGGACGCTGCTCTGCGATCCGGTCGGCTCGCCCTCCGAACTCCCCTTGTTCGGGACGATGCTGCATGCCCTCGGCATGGTGGGGCTCGCGTCCGGCGACACCGGTGCCGTACGGATGATCGCGCTGGCCGAACGGCTGGGGGTGCCGCGCGAGTTCCAGCCGACGATGTCGGCGGACCGCGCCCGCAAGGCTGCCGAGGATGCCGACAGGGCGGCGTACGCCGACGCGGTGTCGGAGTACACCGCCCTGGAGCGGGACGAGTTGCGGGAGGCAGCCCGCGCTGTCATGGCGGCTACTTCGGGTCGCGGTTGAACGACGCCATCGACCAGCGGTAGCCGAGCGCGGCCAGGCCGACGCACCAAGCGATCGCGATCCACCCGTTGTTGCCGATCTCGGTACCGAGCAGCAGTCCGCGCAGGGTCTCGATGGCCGGTGTGAACGGCTGGTACTCGGCGATCGGCTGGAACCAGCCCGGCATCGTGTCGGCCGGGATGAAGGCGCTCGAGATGAGCGGCAGGAGGATCAGCGGCTGTGCACTGTTTGCGGCCGCCTCGGCGTTCGGGCTGGCCAGGCCCATCCCGACCGCGATCCAGGTGAGCGCCAGGGCGAACAGCGTGAGCAGCCCGAACGCCGCCAGCCACTCCAGGACCGTGGCGTCGGTGGACCGGAAGCCGATGGCCACGGCGACGGCGCCGACGAGGACCACGCTGGCGATGCACTGCAGCACGCTGCCGACGACGTGCCCGATGAGCACGGACCCGCGGTGGATCGCCATCGTGCGGAAGCGGGCGATGAGGCCCTCGTTCATGTCGGTGGCGACGTACACCGCGGCCCCGATCACGGTGCCGCCGATGGTCATCATCAGGATGCCCGGGACGATGTAGGCGATGTACTCGGAGCGGTCCGCGCCGCCGCCACCGATGCCCGCGCTCATCACGTCGCCGAAGATGTAGACGAAGAGCAGCAGCAGCATGATCGGCGTGAGCAGCAGGTTCAGGGTTCCGGATGGGTAGCGCCACGCGTGCAGCAGATTGCGGCGCAGCATCGTGGACGAGTCGCGGACGGCGAGGGAGAGGGCGCTCATCGGACAGTCTCCTTGGACTGGTTGGGCTGGCTGGGCACGTTGGTGGCGCCGGTCAGGGCGAAGAACACGTCGTCGAGGTCGGGGGTGTGCACGGTCAGCTCGTCCGCCTCGATGCCGGTCGACTCCAGCCAGTCGAGAATGGAGCGCAGCTCGCGCTGGCTGCCGCCGCTGGGGATCTGCAGTGCCAGTGCCTCGTCGTCGCGGGCGACCTCGCGCAGGGCGACGGCGGCGGACTGGTACGCGGCCGGGTCGGTGAAGCGGAGCCGGACGTGTCCGCCCGGGATGAGCCGCTTCAGCTCCTCGGCGGTGCCCTCGGCGGCGATCCTGCCGTCGTTGAGCACGGCGATGCGGTCGGCGAGTTCGTCGGCCTCCTCAAGGTACTGGGTGGTGAGGAAGACGGTGACGCCGCCGGAGACCAGCTCCCGGATGATCCCCCACATGTTGTGGCGAGCGCGCGGGTCGAGGCCGGTGGTCGGCTCGTCAAGGAAGATGATCCGCGGGTCGCCGACGAGGGTCATGGCGAGGTCGAGGCGGCGCTTCATGCCGCCGGAGTAGCTCTGGGCGGGCTTCTTCGCGGCCTCGGTGAGGTCGAAGCGCTCAAGGAGTTCGGCGGCGGTACGGCGGCCCTCGCTGCGGGAGAGGTGGTGCAGGTCCGCCATGAGGAGCATGTTCTCCTCGCCGGTGATCAGGCCGTCGACGGCGGAGAACTGCCCGGTGACGCCGATCGCGGCCCGCACGGCCCGCGGGTCGACGGCCAGGTCGTGGCCGCCGACGTGCAGGTCGCCGGCGTCGGCGGTGATGAGGGTGGAGAGGATCTTCACGGCCGTGGTCTTGCCGGCGCCGTTCGGGCCGAGCAGGGAGAAGACGGTGCCGGTCGGCACCGCCAGGTCGATGCCGTCGAGCACGACTTTGTCCCCGTAGGCCTTGCGCAGCCCCTTGGCCGCGATGGCGAGTGAGTGCGTTGTCGTTGTCGTCATGCCGAGGAGGTTGCGCCAGGGCGCATTCAGCGCGGTTTCACGGTGGTTTCAGTGCCCTGGAACCGGGCGGCGGAGGGCAATGCCTTGTTGCCTCCGCGCGGTGGCGGGACTTCGGGCCCGGCGGACTTCGACCACGAGGAGCGCGAACTCGGCTCGCGTGGGGACAGAAGGGGCCCCTGGACGGCGGTGACGCCGGCCAGGGGCCCCTTGACGCGATGAGCCTGCGTCAGCCGTCGGACTCCGAGGAGGGGATGTAGGCGCCCGGGACGTCCTTGGGCGCGAAGATCTTGTCCTCGCCGGGGTAGGGCTTCGTCCACCCATGTGTCTGGTACCACGTGAAGTGGTTCATCTGTGCGGGGTTCGCGAAGTCGGGAATGGCACCCGGCCCGGTCAGCCGCTGGTGCGTCTTCCATTCCTCCCACTTCGCCGCGAGTGCCTGCTTGCCCGCCGGCACCTTTGCCGAGGGCACGGCCGCTGCACTGGGGTCCTGCGGCGCCGGGGTGTCCACGCCGCAGGCGGGCGGGGTCTTCAGGCCGTCGGTCAGCGAGGTCCGGTTGGGCAGCGCCTTGAACGGCGTGAAGTCGGTGTGCTGGGTGAACGCCCCCCGCATCGGGCTGGCCGCGCTGTCCTTCTGGTTCATCGGATGGATCCCGAGGATCTGCTCGATGGTCCGGATCATCGTGATCTGCGAGTAGTAGTGGCTGTCGACGGTGCCGTGCTGCGCCCAGGGGCTGATGATCTGGATCGGGGCACGGTGGCCGTCGACGTGGTCGAGGCCTGCCTGGGAGTCGTCCTCGACGACGAAGATCGCCGAGTCCTTCCAGTACTTGCTGTGCGAGATCTCGTCGACCATCCGTCCGACCGCGAGGTCGTTGTCCGCGACCTGAGCGGCCGCGTTCGCCGGACCACCGGTGTGGTCGTTGGAGAGCCAGAACATGTTCAGGTTCGCCGGACCGTTCTTCTCGAAGTCCTGCTTCCAGATCTGCTCCTTGTAGATGTCCGGGATGCTGGTGTCGAACAGGGGGAAGCCGGGCACCGACACCTTGTTGAGCGACGGGATCGCCGAGCCCGTTTGAATGGGGTAGGCGGTGTCCTGCCCGGTCGCCTCCATGTTCTTGGTGTCGCAGTACAGGTTCTGCCAGGACGCGCCGGTCGGCTTGCTCTCGAACGACTGGAACTCGCCGAAGTCCTTGACGGACTTCCCAGCCACCTGCGCACCCGTCCAGATGAAGCCGGACTTCTGGTGGCCGAGAGCGTCGTCCTCGGTGTCGTAGCTGCGCGTGTACTCACCGGCCGAGGACTCGGTGTACTCCGGGTCGTCGGCCTGCATCAGCCAGTTGTGACCCTCGGCGGAGTTCGTGCCGATGTCGTAGGTGTTGTCGTACAGCCCGAACTGCGAAGCCAGCGCGTGCTGGTTCGGCGTCACGTTCTCGCCGAACTGCGTCACCGACGGGTCGCCGTTGCCCTGCGGCATGTCACCGAAGACCTGGTCGTAGGTCCGGTTCTCCTTGACGATCATGAAGACGTGCTTGATCGTCGAGGGAGCGCCGAGCCGCGCCGGGACCGGTACCGGCTTCTGGTTGCCCTTGCCGTGGGCCAGCGAGACCGAGCCGCGGGTCCAGCCGTTCTGTCGGAAGACCTTGCCCGTCTGGGACCTGATGACGCTGTCGTCCGGCAGGGTGAACTGTGTCAGGCTCGACGTCGTGTCGTGGGTGCCGTGCCCGGCCTTGTTGGTGGGGCGGCGGGCGTCGATACCACGGGTGTTGGAGACGACCACCTTCTTGCCCACGGTGGTGATCTCCGCGGGGAAGTAGTCCGTCGGGAGCAGGCCGACGTAACTGGCGGGCTCCTGCGGGGACTTGTAGCGGTAGACGGCGACGGCGTTGGCGCGGCCGAGCGTCACCAGCAGACGGCCGTCGTCGGTGAGCGTCACCGCGTTGGGCTCGTAGCCCACCGATGCCTCCGGCCACGGCTGGGTGGCGATGGTCTGTACGACGTTGTTCTTGCGGGTGTCGATGACCGACACATTGTTGTCGGCGGTGTTGGTGACGAACACCGCCCCGTTCTTGGCGTACAGGGCCGTCGGGTGCAGACCGACGTCGATGCTCCCGACGGCTGCGGTCGGGTCCGCCAGGTCGATGACACTGACCGTGCCGGTGGTGGTGGCACCGGTCTGCGGGTTGGCCGGAACCTGGGTGCCGTAGGAGTTGATCGTGGTGTCGCCGGCCTTGGCCGGGCGCCCGCCCTCGTTGCTGACGTAGAGCTTGTTGCCGACCACGGCGATGCCGCGGGGTGCGTTGCCAACGGCCCAGCTCTGCTTGATGGTCCCGGTCGCCGCGTCAATGGCGGCCACCCGGTTCTGGCCGTTGACCGCGGAGTACACGGTGGAGCCGTCGGCCGAGAACACCGCGGCACCCACCAGTGCGTGCTTGGAGCCGTCGGCCGGGATCGAGATGGTCGTCGGGTTGGCGAGGGTGCCGTCCGAGTTCACGGTGAACCTGGTGTAGCCGTCGCTCTGGCCCAACCACAGCTGCGAACCATCGGGCGAGTACGTCGGGCCCTCCTGGCCGACGGCGCCGCTCGTGATGCGCAGGTCGTCCGTCGAGGCGGTGCCGACGCGCTGCTTCACCTGCCCGGTCTCGAGGTCCATGACCACCAGCGACGCATCACCGTCGGCGATCGAGGCCGCGAGATGGCTGCCGTCCGGGCTGACCGAGGACGACATGATCTTGCCGTTGTTGATGACGGTGCGGCTGCCGTACGGGGCGATGTACTGGTCGCTCGAGATGACCTGGCCGTGAGCGGTGACCTGGCCGACCTGCTGGGTGCCGAACTGGCTCGTCGAGGCAACAGCGGTGCCCGTGACGGCGAGGGCCACAGCGATGCCCGCCGCTACCAGAGTGCTCCGGCGGCCGAAGCGTCTGCCAAAAAGGTTGATCTGTTCCTTCTCGATACTCCGACGCTGCCGTGCTACCTGCATGGAGTTATCCCTTCGGGGCGGTGTCGAGCAGGTCGACGTTGCCGTCGAACTGCCAAAGCGGGTTGGGTGCGTCCCCGGTCGGGGTGCGGACCAGGAAGTAGCCGTTCACTTCCTTCGGTCCGTCGCCGTCGGCCATGAAACGACCGTCAGGTGTGACGTCGAGCTGGTAGATCGCCGTCCCCACGACCTCGACGCCAGGGAGATGCCAGGACACGACGCAACGCCAGTCGTTGCCCGGCCCCGCGACGGCGACCTTGACGCTGCCCTTGTCGCACGTCGCCGTGGCCTTCAATTGCGCTTCCGTGACGGCGGGACGGTTGAGTTGCTCGGTTTGCAGGCGATAGAGGTGGGCGAACGCCGTGGCGACCGAGCGCTGCACTTTGTCCTGCTCGATCCCCGAGCCCGTGGCCCCGGTCGCCGAGGCGAGCACCGCGACCGTGACGGCGACCAGCCCGACGAGCGGCAGGACTCCGGCGGTAACCGCGCGGCGCCCCGAGCCGTCGTAGGTCGGGTTGGTGAAGTCGCGCCGCAGGAAAAGCACGTAGGCCAGCACGCTTGCGGTCACCGCCCACAGCAGGCTGACCACGATGCCGATCAGGAGCGGGCCGAGCTGCGTGGGGCTGGTGAACAGACCGTTCCAGGCGATGAAGGCGTAGCTGGGCAGGGCGAGGCGTACGGCGACGGGCAGCGGCATCATCTGGGCGAGCTGCATCGCGAGCGCGACGAGCGCGGGCAGCAGCAGACCCATCGGGGACCGCCCCAGCGTGACGGACCCGAGCAGTCCGATCGCGGCGAGGGCCAGGGTCGGGGCGAGTACGCAGACCCAGGCGAGCAGGACCTTGCCGGCGGCGTCCGCCGGCGTCAGCAGGTGGCCGTCGAGTCCTGCCAGCGGCTGGTTGCCGACCGCGACGATCCCGCCGGCCGTGCTGGAACAGGCCAGCCCTGCCACGAGCAGCAGGATGACGGTGAGGCTGGCCAGTGCCTTCGCGGCGAAGATCCGCCTGGGCGAGCGGACCGCCACGAGCAGGTGGCGCCAGGTGCCGAGCCGGTCCTCGGAGGCGAAGACGTCGCCCGCGACGAGGGAGGTCAGCAGCGGGAGCGCCCAGGTGCCCGCGAAGCCGAGCATCACCAGCGCTCCGGCCCACCCGGTGGCGTGCATCCAGCGGCCGAAGAGGGTGTCGGAGGGGAGCGTGCTCTGCTGGCTCACCGCGGCGACGAAGAGCGCCGGCGCGATCCAGCAGGCGAGGACCAGCAGGCGGATCCGCCATTGCGAGACCAGCTTGACCAGCTCGAAGCGGTAGGCGCGCGGAACCGAGACGCGGCGGGCTGCGGCAACGTTGTCGTCGGCGATGGTCGCGGTCACCGGCCGTTCTCCTTCTGCTCGGTGAGGGCGAGGAACGCGGCTTCGAGCGGCGACACCAGGGGGGCGAGTTCGCGCAACGCGATGCCCGCCTGCACGATCCGCACCACCAGTTCGTCGAGGGCGGGCACCGGCGCGCGTACGACGAGCACCTCGGCGTCGTGCCGTGCCCCGGTGTCGTCGACGACGCGGATTCCGGCCGTGTCGAGGGCCAGTTGGCGGGCGGCCTGCGGGTCGGAGGTGAGCATCCGGTAGTCGAGTTCACGGTTCTCGGCGGCCAGCTTGCTCAGCGGGCCGGTGAAGACGACCCGTCCGGTGGCGACGATGGTGGCCTCGGAGCACAGTGCCTGGAGGTCGTCCATGCGGTGGCTGGAGAGCACGACGCTGGTTCCGTCCGCCGCGAGCCGGGTGAGGACACCGTGTACGTGCCTTTTACCGGCCGGGTCGAGGCCGTTGGACGGTTCGTCGAGCACGAGCAGCCGGGGCTTGGTGAGCAGGGCGGCGGCGAGGCCGAGCCGTTGACGCATGCCGAGGGAGAAGCCGCGGGCCTGGTCGTCGGCGACATCGGTGAGCCCGACCTGGTCGAGCACCTCGTCGACCCCCGCGGTACGTGCGTCGCGGCCTCGCAGAGCGGCCAGCGCGGCGAGGTTCTGCCGGGCGGTGAGCGAGGGGTAGAGGCCGGGCCCGTCCACGAAGCCGGCGACACCGTCGGGGGCGGCGAGCGCACGCCTGAGCGGCGTGCCCAGGATCTCGAGGCGGCCGCTGTCGGCGACGGCCAGGCCCAGCAGGAGACCGAGCAGCGTCGTCTTGCCGGCGCCGTTCGGTCCGACCAGGCCGTGGATCTGCCCCTGCGCCACCTCCAGATCGACGCCGTCGAGTGCCACGACGTCGCCGAAACACTTGGTGATCCCGCGAGCCTGGACTGCGAGTGGTGTGTCCATGAGCCCCTTCTTCCGAAACACTCAGGGACCTTAGGGACGGCACACAACGCAGGCACAGGCGGCTGGTTGAACATGCAGGAAACGGATCGTCAAGGCGTCGGCAAGTCCGGGTGCACAAAATGGTCAGCATCGAGCCAGAGTTGGGCAACCGTTCCTGTGACTCCTCCCCCGGCTGAAGCCGGTGGCTTCTCGCTATGCCGGGTTGGCGTTGCGGCGGACCAGCCCGGCCCGTAGGACGTTGGTGGCTGCCACTGTGTCGGCGTGGGCGTGGTGGCCGC
>NZ_JBHVST010000092.1:0-45107 GCF_042885015.1 Streptomyces sp. NPDC058086
AATGCCGAGCCTTTCTACCGTGCGATGGGCGCTGTACGCATAGGAAACGTCCCCTCTGGTTCCATTGCTGGCAGGGTGCTGCCGCAGATGGTCGTGACCATCCAGCGCTGAACCAGCGCCGTTTGACAACGTTATTGGGAAGCCTCCGCCAGGGCGGTGGTGCGGTGGGCGGCGTCGTACGCGTCCAGGACGGTCTTCGCCGGGTTGCCCCGGTCGGCGACCTGGTGACCGTTGGCCCGTGCCCAGGTCCGGATCGCGGCCAGCTCCTCCGAGCTGCGCTTGCCGCCCGGACCCTGCACGGGCGCAAAGGAGGTGGTGGCGGGGTCCTCTGTGGTGATGCGGCCGCCGGCCTTCGCCTGGCGCAGCTCTGCCTGTGCAGCCTCCAGTTCGGCCCTGGCCTTGGCGACCCGGTCCTCTGCTGCGCTCTGGGCTGCGTCGGAAGCACGGCGATCGGTCAGTTCGGTGACGTCGCTGCGGACACGGGCGGCCCTGTTGCGGATGGTGGCGGCGGAGTGCTTCTCTGCCCAGGCGAGCAAGGCCTCGATCTGGTCGGCGTCCGTCGTGCTGGCCGGTGCCGAGGCGGCCGCCTCCGGGGTGCTGGTGCTGTCCTCCGTGTCCGCGTCGGAGACGGGCAGTCCGGCGCGCTGGAGGGCGTCGGCGAGTTCGCTCTCCGACAGGCCGAGAGTCTCGCGGACGTGCTCGGGGCTGTCGCCGTTGTTCAGCATGGAGACGGCGGTGGCAGTGAAGGCATTGCCGGACATGGAGTCTCCGGTCGTCGGGGTGTCGGCGGTGGTGAGGTGGGGGAGCAGGCGTACGAGGTCGTCCTCGCCGCAGGGCAGTCCGAGCGCGCCCAGGAGGTCGGCGAGGTCGTCCTTGTCGCGGGCCTGGTGGGCGACCACCAGGGAGGCTGCGGCGCTCTGGCCGCTGCCGAGCGGGGTGAGTTCGAGGGCCTCGGCTTCGAGGGCCTCTTTCATGTCGGTGAACATGGCCGGCCCTCCTACGCAGCGGCGGTGGTGGTGCGGGGCTTGCGCTGCGCGAGGTCCAGGAGCTCGCGGTTGCGCTTCTTCTGGGCGTCGGTGAGCGGCCGGGCCTTCGCGCCGTGGCGGTGCCAGAGCGGGGACGCGGGCGGCTCAGGGTAGGCGAGGGCGTGGTCGACCTCGCGTTGGGTGCTGCTCAAAGGAGCCTCCAGATGGAGGGAGTTCAGGCGTGGACGTCGCCTTGGCCCTTGGACTTGGGCTTGGCGTCGGAGGCGAACCGCCCGAGGCGGGCCTCAACGGGGTTGGCGGTGATCCAGTCCTCAGCGCATGCCTTGTGCACGGGCTCCCCGGAGTGGGAGCGCATGGACGTGGGCCGGCCGCACAGTGCGCAGGGGCGGTCCTGCCAGCGGTCGAAGTGCTGGCTGTCGCGCCAGTCGAGAAGTGCGCCAGGAGCCGGGATCAGGCTCGGCTCAAACGGCGGCTTCTCCTTCTTGCGTCCCGTGCGGGTCACGGCCGGAAGTCGGGCAACTGCTGGAACACCTGCGCCACCAGATCCGGGGTCGGCTTCCAGGCCGGGAGCGCGCCCGTGGCCGTCACGGGCAGGGCGAGCTCCTGGACGTCGGCGAGGACCAGGTGGTGCGCGCCGCGCTGCGCCCAGGGGCTGGTGCACTGCTCGGGCCCCTGGTCGGGGTGGCAGCCGGTGAGGCGGGCCACGCCGATGACCGCGCCCAGGTGCAGTTCGCGGCCGCGGATCGCGGTGGCGACCAGCGGGTCACGCAGGGCGGGGCGCTCCAGCTTCTGCCCGGCGTGGATCAGGATCCAGCCACGCCACGGCCAGTGCACGGGCCTGTTTTCCGGGTTCTTCCCGGCGAGGATGCAGGTCGCCCAGGGCTGGCGGATCGTGATGCCGCGGATCCAGTCGCCCTCGGGCAGGGTGGCGATGCTCATGCGGCTCGCCCCCACACAGCGGTGCCCGGTCGGCCCGCGCGCCTGCCGTTGATGAACGGCACCGTCGCGTGCTCCTGGGTGGCGAGGACCGCGCGGCCGGAATGCTTTCCGTCGTAGAGGGCGGCGTCGGCGGCGCGCTGCGCCACGGACAGGTCGCGGGTGCCGATCACGTCCAGGGCCGCGGCGCCGACGGACGCGGCGACGTCGACAGCCTGGCCGTCGTCGAGGATCACCGGGATGCGCAGCATCCGCACCAGCTGCGCGAGGCGGACCTCGCGGCGGCCGCGGGGCAGGTGCAGCACGATGGCGAACTCGTCTCCACCGAGCCGGCCGACGGCCGCGCCCGGGCCCGCCCAGGCGGTGAGCCGGTCGGCGGTCGCCCGCAGCACCATGTCCCCGGCCGCATGGCTCAGGCTGTCGTTGACGTCCTTGAAGTGGTCCTGGTCGACCAGGACTACGACGGTGTCGTCGCCGTGGCGGCGCAGGACCTGCCGGGCCCGGGCGGTGTACGCGTCGCGCCGAAAGAGGCCGGTGAGCGGGTCCTTCTTCGCGACGGCGAGCCGCCGGTGCAGCGCGAGGGCGTGCACGGTCCAGCCGGTCAACGGCACGGCGGCGGTGGTCAGTAAGAGTGCGCGCTGCCCGAACCGGGCCTGCACGCGCAGGACGGAGCCCATAATGAGGATCTCCCTCTCTCGTCTTGTACGGGTTGGGTGGGCCCGGGACAGGCGGTTGGGTTTGAGACGCGCGGTCGTCTGTCCCGGGGCAGAGCTACAGGTCGAAGGTCTTGGAGTTGAGCCAGCTGTACGGACTCCTCCAGGGGCCGGCCTTCGCGGCGGGCCACTCGAGCTCCCAGCCAGGCCGATATCCGCAGGCGCCCCAGCTGTCCGGCCGCCCGTGGGGAATCTCGAGTCCGGTCTCCGCCGCAGCGCGCGCCGCGTCGTAGACCTCGTACGCGGCCTTCACGGCGGCGCTTCGGCTGTCGGCCCGACCGGTGAAGACCTGCACGCCTTCCAGGCCGGGCCTCTCGGTGTTCCGTGTCGGGACGTCGACCTCGTAGTACGGGTGGGTCATGACGTCCATCTCCTTTCGTGATCGCGGTGGTGAGGGGCCACCGCGACCGCCCCGGCCCCGGCGCGGTGGCCGGGGTCGGGGCAGCACGGAGCGTCCGTCAGCTCATCCGTGGATCGCTTCCAGGGCCTGCGCTTCGAGTTTTGCGCGGCCTTCGTGGTCCTCCTCCTGGTCGCTGTTGTTGGCGGGGGCGTCAGCCTCCTGGTCGACGTCGTCGCAGCTGCCGTGGACGGTGCAGACGATGTCCTCGTGACCGTCCAGGTCGCCGTTCAGCGCCCGAAAGAGGCTGGTGATGCTGTAGGCGGGCGCCCACGCGTAGCCGGAGCATTCGTCGTCGTGCGGGCACGGCAGCATCACGTCGAACGATGTCCCCCTCGCCGTCGACGTTCCGCCGGAGCGCGAGGGTGAGGTACATCTGACCGAGGCGGATCTCCGCGACGCGGTCGCCGCCAGCGACGTTCGAGCCGGGCTTCCACCGCCACAGCGGCACGATCTCCGGTCCGAAGGTGCGGCGTACGAGCAGCAGGTCACCCCGGCCCGTCGCCGCCGTCCAGCCCGAGGTCGGCGGTCCGGGTTTCGCTCAGCCGCTCCAGGTACGGCAGCAGCCGGTAGAGGCTGTCGGAGAAGACGACCTCGTTGAAGCCCTCCGCCTTGAGCTGCGGGTGGGAGCGGACCAGCGCCTTGTGCTGCGCGAGGACCGTGTCGTCCGGCACGGCCCGGTTGGCGGGCCTCGGGCTGAAGAACGAGTTCTACAACAAGGTTCGCGCCAAGGGTGGCACCCCGGACAGTGAGCAACGCCTGCGCAAGCAGATCCGCAGGCTCAAGGAACTACGGGCTGCCGACGCGGAGGAGATCGCCCAGCTCAAGACCGATGTCGAAGGCCTCATCGGCGCCCTGCACCAGACGACGACCGAGAACCAGCTCCTGCACCAGCAGCTGGCAGAACGTACGGCCGTGCTCCGCACGCTGCCAGCGCAGCCTCGTCCTGCACTGCGGGAACGCTGTGGGCCTCAACCGGGGAGCGAATCACCGGGCCAGCCCATACGTCCGAGCTGAGGCGACACCGAGACTCATGGTCTGCTCGACAACCTGACCACCGGCCGTCCAACGCCGCGGCCATGCCACAACTTTTCCTGCCAGGTTTTGCAGATCCAGAGGAGATCGTCGCTCTAGTCGGTATGACGGATATCAACGAGGCAACGTCAGACACGCAAGGGCCGTCGGTCGGCGGGCACGGCAGCGAAGGGTCCACCGACCAGCCGCTGCCAGCTCCGAGCCGATCTAGGTATCCGGACAAGCGGATGATGCTGTTCAGGGAGGTAGGAGCAACATTGGCCGCCGTCTTCGCCACGACGAACTCGATTGCCGCGACAGTGGTCGGAGGGGCAGTCCTGCTCTGCTTGAGCTGTCTGCAGAGGGATCGTCGTCCTTGAAATGGCCCTACCCCGCTTCGCAGTTGGAGTTCCGCACGGAAGGAGGCCCCGGCGTTGACGAACGACGAGTTCGAAGCCTTCTTCCAGAAGGACTACCCGAACTTGATCCGGCATCTCACACTCCAGGGCTTCCCCCGTGACCTAGTGGCGGACGCGGCGCAGGAGGCGATGCTGCGCCTACTCAAGGAGCGGGACAATGTGTCACAGCCCAAGGCATGGGTACGTCAGACTGCGCGCCGTATAGCGTCGGACATCTGCAAACGCGATGCCAAACGCGACCTTCTTGCACGGCATGAAGCTGAGCGGCCAGCCCCCGGACCAGCACGGCCAGACGCTGTGGTGGAGGAGCAGAGCGAAGCCGCCGAGGTCCTGCAAGTTCTCCGGGGGCTGTCCGACCGGCAGCGGGAGACTATGGCATGGCATTTCGACGGTTACCGGCCTGAGGAGATAGCGAAGTTCCTCGGGACGGAGAGAGCCACGGTGGATTCGAATCTTCGCCATGCGCGGCGCAAGCTGAGACAGGTCTGGAGCGACAGGCGAGGGGAGGCAACATGAACGATGACGAGTACGGCCAAGAAGAGAACGCATTTGATGCGTGGGAAGCGCGTGTCGCTGAGGAGATCACGACACTGCTGGCCGACCCCCTGACGACGCAGGAAGCCCTCAGCGCAGTCCAGCGGCAAGCCCAGCAAGACGAGCAGTCTGCCAGGGACGACTCCGATGCCGACGAACTCCTGACGCAGGAACGGCGCAAAACGACACCGAACGTGTCCGCACGGCCTGCCCCACGCTTCCAGCCGCCCCCCGCCTCGGCAGGGCGGGGCAAAGCTCGGACTGAGACGGGGAGTCGGGGGAGTGGACAGAGGACGGGGACCTGTGATCTTCAGGCTGCCTACCCAAGCGTGAGCCATGGTGAAGGCATGGCATCGCCCCTTCCTGATTATGCGTCACTTCTGGCTGAACTCAAGGAAGTCAGGCGAGCGGGGCTGGTCCGGCTGCGCGGGCGCTCACTGCCGGCTCTAGAGTCGGCCGCGGAAGCGGTGACCGTGACCGCTGCCCGGAGTCCGGGCGCGGCCGTCGAGGCGCTGCTGCGGCTCGCCGTGTCACGCCTGGACGCGGGCGCGCTGCGCACTGCCGCCGAGTACACCCTGGGTCTGGCGCAGGGTACCCGGGACTGGCCGGCGTCCTCGCGTCGCGCCAAGGCAGCATCGGTGCACGGCGTGAGCGTCGAGCGTTTTCGCAAGGGCCACGAGTTGATGGTCCTCGGGGAGGTCGCCATCCACATCCGGCGGCTGGTGTCGCAGGAGAACGGGACGCCCGGCGCCGGAGAGGGCGAGTGGAGCGCCGGCACGCACCGGTCCGTGCAGGTCCTTGCCGGCGGTCGGCAGGTGGAGCTCACCGTCCATGTGCACCCCGTGGACCTCTTGCAGGACGTGGACGTGGTGGTCTCCCCGGTCGACGTCCATCTCGCGCTGCCGGAGCCGTACAAGTCGTCGGTCGCCGCGTCGCTCCGCCGGGCGGCCTCCGTTCGGGGCGTGGCCGGTGACGTGGTGGACGACCCGCTCCACGACGAACTGCGCAAGTGGGCTGCCCTGCACAGAACCGCGGGACGCGCGGTGCTGCCCGGCACAGTGGCCGCCACCGCCTCGGGCGCCCTGGCCGGACGAGGTGTGCGGCGGATCTACCATGCCGCGATCGCCGTTCCCCGGGCGGGAACCAACGACTACGACGTGCTGCCGGCCGACGTCACCCGGGCGGTGTCCCGGGCCCTCGCTCTGCTGGCCGAGGAGCGCGACCGCCATGCGCCGCCGCTGCGTTCGGTGTGCTTCCCCCTGCTCGGCTCGGAGCCCGGCGAGCTGCCGTACCACGTCAGTCTCGCCGCCGTATGGGCCGCTGTCGAGGCAGAGTTGGCGCGCGGGGCGCAGTGGGACGTCCACTTCGTGGTGCGCGCCCCCGAGGAGGCGGCGCTCGTCGAGCGCATCGCGACCGGGATTGACCGGGCTGCGACCGGAGCTCGCCCGGGTGACCCGGTGGAATAGAAGGAGGTCCCGCCGCTCCGCCTGAGGGGAAGCCGGGGCTACGGGAATACAGAGCGGCGGGACGGATTCGGGAGCAGGGCCGTCGTCAGATCAGAGGTACGTGCCAGCCTCATCTCGCTCAACACTCTGTGGGTTCGATCTGCTCTGCCCGGCGCCCGGCGGCGGTGAGCAGCTGCGCGACGGCCGAGGCGCGGATGCGTTCCAGACGGGTGGGGGCCTGCGCGGCCGCCGTCACAGCGCGAGGCTGGCGGCGGCCAGTGCGAGCAGGGCCAGGGCGGCGAGGGACAGGTCGACCGCGCGCCGCAGGTGGATGAACTTCCGTACGGCGAGGGCGGACAGGACCCGGATGCGGGCGGCGCGGGTGTCCCCGTCCATGCAGGCGCGGATCTCGTCTTCGTCCAGGCGTGCCCAGTGCGGGAAGGACGCCCGGTCGTCGCCGCGCAGGCGGGGCCTGACGACTAGGAGCAGCAGCACGGCGGCCGTGCCCAGGGCGAGGACGGCGAGCGCGCCGAAGACCTTCGTCGCGGTCGGCAGGTCCTTGTCGGTGACGGACGCGAGGCCGGCGAGGGCGGCGCCGTTGAAGGCGAGCAGTAAGGACGCCTTGCCGTCCGTGCGTCCGATCTCACTGACGACGGAGGCGCAGGCAGTGTCCAGATTCTTGTCGATGACGAAGTCTGGAGCCGTGAAGGTCGGCATGAGCGGGGTTCTCCTTGGCGAACGTGAGAGGGCGGCCCCCGTGATGTGCGGGCCGCCCGGGGTGGCTTCGGTGCGTCGGGTGTCAGAACGGCGGTTCGTCCGGCCAGGGGTCACGGACGGGCAGAAGCCCGGAAGGTCCGCGCGGGGCGGTCCCAGCACCAGCACATCTCGCCGCCCGGGCTGTCACGGCGGCTGCCGCTCCTGGCGCGGATGCGACAGATGCTGATGCAGTCGGGCCAGCCGCTGTCGTCCGGCATGCGGTCGACGCTGCCGACAGATGCAGCCGGAACCGGCTGCGTCGCCCGCGCCGTACCCGAAGCGAAAGCCCCGGCCTGGGAAGGCCGTGGCTCTTCTGCGGGCTGATCGTCAGTCGTCGTCCTTGTCGTCGTCTCCGACCATGTCGCGGTACTCCTGGGTCATGTCCCAGAGGATGGGGTGGAGGAGTTTGTCGGCCTTACGGAGGAAGACGGTGCGCTCGACGTCGTCGGTCGACTGGTGGGCCTCGGCGAGGAAGGTCGAAGCGGTCTCCAGGTCCTCGTGACCGTTGATGCCGGCCATCGAGAAGTTGCGGGCCGCGGTGTCCAGCTGATCGGCGAGGGTGCCGATGTCGGTGGCCTGGTCCCTGTCCTTCTCGGCTACGTAGGCGATGTCGTCGGCGTAGCGGCGGATGATGTCGTCGGCGGTGATCGTGGTGGTGGTCATGTGGGTTCTCCTACTGGTGGGCGGGACCGCCGTGTTGGACGGCCTGAACTGGGGCGGTGGCCTGGTGTGAGGCCGAGGGGAGTTGGGGCGGCTGGCGCGGTTCGAGCGCGCCGGCCGCCCCTTTGTGCTGTCACGGCCGGGCGTCGCCCCAGGCGCGCAGACGGCGCTGGCTGTCGCAGTCGGGCCAGCCGCTGTCGTGGGGGAAACGGCCGCCGGTGGCGCGCAGGTCGTTGAGGACCTGCAGTAAGTCCTGCTCGCCGTCCAGGGCGGTGTCGACGTAGCCGTTTCCGCAGGTGCAGGGCGCGATGAGGGTGAGGACGCCCTGCTCCTGGTCGCCGTCGCTGGAGTGGTGCAGCCACAGGCCGCCGTCCAGGTAGGCGACGGCGCACGGCTCCAGTCCGGCTCCGGCCAGGGCGGGCCGGCCGCTCCAGTCGTCGTCCTTCAGGGCCTTGCCGAGGGTGTCGGGGTAGGCGTTCCAGACGTGGTCCAGGGCTGCCGTTTCGGCGTCGTCGCGCTGTTCGTCCTCGCCCTGCACACCGATCTCAAGGGCGATGTCGAAGAGGAGGGCGAGCGGCGAGTCCGCGCCGGCGGCGATGGTGGGCGGTGTGAGGGTCTCGGTCATGTACAGCTCCTTCGGAGTTCCGGGCGACCGGGCTGTCCGGTCCTCCGCACCGCCCCGGCCAGCGCTTGTCATCTGGCCGGGGTGGCACGGGGAGCCGTCAGAACGAGGGTTCGTCGTAGGGGACCGCGAGGCGGGGCAGGAGCCGCAGCGACAGCTCGCGCCGCTCTGCCCAGCACCAGCAGGCCTCCATCTCCGGGTAACGGCCGTTGGTCCACCAGCCGCCGGCGCCGTGGCAGTCGGGGCAGCGAGGACGCGGACGGGGCTCCAGCCAGATGCCGTGCCGGGAGCAGGTCAGCCTCCAGTGGCCGGCCTTGAGCGCGGCGGCCGCCGTGGCCGTGAGCGGCACGGCGGCCAGCAGCAGGACGGCGGTGCGCAGGCGGCGGGCACTCACGTCAGCGGGATCGCGCGGCAGAGGCCGGCGTGCTCGTTGGCCTTCTCCCGGATGCTGAACAGGTAGTCCTTCTCCGGGAACCGTGAGGTGTCCTTGCAGCCGTGGCAGTCCCAGCGGTGCTTGTCGGAGTCGTGGCCGGCGCCTGTGACGTCGACGTACGAACCGCCGACCGTGATGAACCGGATCTGCAGGCCCTTGGGCCTCTCGGGCTCGGTGAAGGCGGAGGCGATGGGTGCGGTGCGCATGGGCTGTGTCCTCTCTGATCAGGCGGCCAGCAAGTGCTTGGCCGGGGGAGTGATGTAGGTGTCCGAGCTGGGCTCGTAGCCCTCGAAGCAGGGGTCGCACGAGCCCTTGGTGCGCAGCGGGAGACAGACGAAGTAGCGCCTCAGGCAGAGAGGGCACGTCTGTCGAGCGGCCATCGCGCGGTCCAGGGCCCACTCCTGGGCGAGCGTCGGGACGCGCTTGGGCTTGGCCAGGTCACGCCGCCAGAGCCAGGCCCGGGTGGGGTGGTTGCACAACTGGTCGGGCCGGTAGGAGCAGTATTTGCAGCGCAGGACCGCGACCGGGTCCTGCCCGCCGGGGCTCAGCCCCTGGTCCCGTAACTGCCGCCGGGTAAGCAGGTTCTCGGGGACAGCGGTGCGGTCGAACTCCGAAACCAGCGGGTTCGCGGATTCTGAAGGTCGACCGGAAGCGAACCTGCTGGTCGTGGCCAGCCGTTGACGGGGTGGGCACTCGGGTTGAGCGCTGCTTGAATGCTCCAGTGATCGAACTAGTGGGTCTCCTCGTAGCGGCCGGGCTGACGGCGTGGCTGTTTCGCCGGAAGGCGAGGCAACGTGCAGACAGTGCCGCTCAGGGAAATGTGATCAAGGTTCCCTGCATGCTCAGGCATCCCTCGCTTGCAGGCCGGTGGCTCCGGGGGCGGATGTTGATTGGCCCCTCCACGATGGCCTGGGAGTCCCGCACCAGGGCCGGGGCGGCAATATCACTTCCGGCAGGATTGCGGCAGGTCAGCCTGCGTTCACCTTCGCTGCGCGAAGCAATGAAGATCAACGGTGGGTCCAGGATCGTTGAGTGCAACTCCTCCGAAGGCGCTGTTCTCATTGCCGTGATGCCGAATGAGTTGGATCACGTACTCACTGCCCTGAGCAGGAACGGAGCCGAGTAAGCAGCGGCGCTTTCAGGCTCGTCGGCGCCGTGTGCATCGCCGTCGTCCGGCTGCCCGGTGAGCAACGTCAGACGGCGGCGGCTTCCTGAATTCCGCATAGCCTCGCAAGTTACTGGCCGAACTAGCACAATCTGCCAGTAACTCGGAGAAGTTGAAACGCACGGATGACAAGCAGCGAGAAGGCCCTCACCTGCTCACTTGCGGTGATTCCCCGTACCGAAGTCCTCACGGAACCCGCGTGAACTCCAGTTGGGAGGCTCGCGTCAGTACGGGGCACGCGCTTCTTCTCGCGGCGCCGCTTACTGCGCTTCCCAGCCATCACCTGCTCCAGGCGCCGGGCAGCCGGTGGGGGCGGCGCGGGTAGCGGGGGCCGGGGCGGGACGGTCGGGGCCGGCCGATCCGGCGGCGCGGGCGGGGGATGAGCACAGGCGATCTCCTCCAGACGTCGGTGGGCAGCACGCGCCGCGCTCCGCTGACGGTGTTCGTCAGCGGGGCGCGGGCAGGGCGGGCCGGTCGGCCTGGCCGGTCACCGGCAGCCGGCCGCCCGGGTGCGGGCGGCGGTGCCGGTGGCCAGGCGGAGCGACCGGATCAGCGGCCCAGCTGGCGGACGTTGTCCGGGCCGGGGCCGTTGGGCTGGGCGGGAACGTGGATCTGGGGCTGGACGGTGATCTGCGGGGCGCCGGTGTGGACGGTGGTGAACACCCGCGGGCGCAGGTTGAGTCCGCGCAGCGCGAAGGCGCTGGCGAACGTCCAGGCGAGGACGGCGATGGCGGTGGCGACGGTGCGCGAGGTGTCCGGCGTGGTCGTCCAGACCATCGCCATGCCCGCGCCGCCCCAGGCCGCCCACGTCAGCCTCACGCCGTTGCTGCGGGTGATGAACCCGGCGATGAGGGAGAACAGGCCGGTGACCTGCCAGATCGTGTAGACGGTGGAGGCGCTGATCGGCAGGCCGGTGGAGTGGGCGGCGAGGTAGGAGCGGACCGGGTTGTCGATCGTGGCCCACACGCCGGTGGAGGTGTTGTCGCCGACCTGGACGTCCGGGACGGCCGTGAGGATGTGGTGCACGGCGTCCAGCAGGACGTCGACGGCGCCGTTGAAGAGCAGGACGACGAACGAGAACACGGCGACGGCGGACACGGCCTTGATCCAGTTGGCCATGCCGTGCCATCCGGCGTCGGGTGCGCGCCGCAGGTCCTCCCACTGCTGGTGGAGGATGCCGTCCTTGTCCCACGCCTCGGTCCACCAGGCGCGGGCTTCGGCGAACCGGGACTTCGTCGCCGTCTTCGTCGTCGGGCGGTCGTTGTCGGCGGTCGGGGTGGGGTCGTTGGGTGCCAAGGTGAGGCTGCTCCTTGTCCGGGAGGGTGTGGGTGGTGCGGGCCGGGCGGCCTGTCCCGTCCCCGGCGCCCGAAAGAGGGGCGGGGCGGGGGCGAGGCAGGCAGTCCGGCTCATCCGTGGAATTTGTTGCGCCGAAAGACCGCCTTGCGGATGTTGACCGTCGTGCCGCCCCCGCTGTTGCCGCGCGAGGATCCGCGTGCGGCGAGCGCGAGGAAGATCAGCACGAACAGGCCCGTCAGGCTCATCACGGCCTGGCCGGTCGCGGTGAGGATGGCGGGCAGCTGGGCGAGGGTGGGGGCGGCTGCGCCGACGCCGACCCCCGCCAGGGCGATGCCGCCGCCGGTGGACAGGGCGATGGCGCTGTACTTCCACACGAAGACCGGCACCGCCCGCTGCGGCACGGCCGGTTGGACGGGCGCCAGCACGGGCGCGGGGGCCGGGGCCGCCAGCGGCTGGTGGACCGCCGCCGGGGTGAGGGCGGCGCGCTCGTACTGCGCCCGGAGGAAGTTGAGGGCTTCCTCCCGGCGGACCAGGTCGTAGACGCGCGCCATGTACGCCTCGTCGGTGTAGAGGCCGGCCGCGGCGTGGGCGGGCGCGGCCGGGAGGTATCCGGGCCGCGCGCCGGGGCGGGCCTCGGGGAACAGGGCCCAGATCTGCTCCAGGCCCTCCACCGGCAGGGCGACAGTCGGCATGCCGGTGGCCGACGGGGTGTGCTCGGTGGGCTGGTGTTCGGTGAGGGTGAGGTCGCGGGGTTCCACGGGGTGCTCCTTGGCGCAAGGGGGGAGAGGGTGGTGGGCAACGCGAAGGACCCGCCCGGCCGGGATGGCTGGGCGGGTCCTTGGTGGCCCGGGTCGGGCCGTGAGACGGGGCGGTGGGGTCAGCCGAGGCTGTAGAAGGCGAGGAACGCGGCGAGGAGAACGCAGCCGGTCTTGGCCCACCACGGGCCGACCTCCCATGCGCCCCAGAGCAGGGCGAGGGAGGCGGCGCGCAGGCCCCAGCGGGCGAAGAACCCCAGCGGCTGGTGCTGCTGGAGTTCCTGGATCCGGTTGGTGCGCCGGTTCATCTCTTCCTGGAGGTGCGCGCGGGTGACAGCGTCGGCCGGGTCTGTGTTCTTGAACGTCTCGCTGTAGGAGTGTCGTTCGGCCTCCAGGCGCTCGATCTCCTCATCCGCTGTCTCGACAGACATGGCGGTCACTCCTACTCCTTGGTGTGCGAAGCGGCGGCGGCCGCGAGCCCCAGCGCGCCCAAGTCGCGGACGCTGAAGCCGAGTTCGTCGGCCAGCTTCATCATTACCGCCTCCAGGTCGTCAGTCGAGACCCGGATTTCGCGTGCCTTGGAGCCGTCGGAGGGGCCGACAATGCCCAGCTGGTGGAGGAAGTCCAGCAGCTTCTCCGTGAGGGCGAAGCCGATGCGCAGCTTGCGCTGGAGCATCGACGCCGACCCGAACTGGGTGGCCACGAGCAGTTCGACGGCCTGGAGGACCAGAGCGCCGTCGATGCCCTCGGGCAGCACCGGCCTGGCCGGGGCCGGGGCGGTGCTGGCTTGCTGGGCGGCGAACTCACGGGCGACGTAGCGGCTGTACTGCCCGGAGTCGTCCTTGAGGGCCATACCTTCCTCCGCCCACTTGCTGAGCCAGCCGCTGACCGTGCGCGGCGCCGGAGTGTCGTCGCCCAGCAGCTGCTTGAGCGCCTCGTGCAGTGCCTTGGGCGTGTAGCCGGTTTCGCCAGCGGCGACCAGGACCTCCCAGCCCTTCTCGCGCGGGTCGACCGGGCGGGCGGGGCGGGGGAGCGATGCCGGCGCCGGGGCTGCGGCCGGGGCCGGGCCTGCGGCCGGGGCCGGGCCTGCGGGGACGGCGATCGGCCCGGCGGTGGGGTCGAGGCTGGCGGTGACGGCGGCGAACAGTTCCGCCGCGCCGCCGAAGCCCTCGAACCCCGGCACCGCCGCGGCGGCCGGGGCCGCCTGGGTGGTGCCGGCCGGCTTGGCCGGGGCCGGGTCGGAGGCGAGCAGGGTGGAGGCGGCGATGATCTCCCCGGCGTTGTCGATGGCGTGCTGCGCGGACTCGGTGAGCTTCTGGCCCTTGTAGAGGTCCGGCAGGGTGCGCGCCCACCGCTGCGGGTAGAAGCCGCCGCTCTCCACCGACGCCGACAGCTCATCCAGCTTGGGGCGGCGGGCGGCGGTGGCGGCGCAGATCTTGTCGGTGAGTTCGTCGACCAGGCGCCACACCTTCATCGCGGTGGGCTTCTTGGGCCCCAGCCGGGTGTGCATCGTCCAGCCGGCGCCCGCGACGGGCGCGTCCTTCGGGTCGATCTTGATGTAGCCGGGGAAGAGGTACGCGAGCTCTTCCGCGTCGGAGACGGTCATGCCGACGCGCCACTTCGCCTGGATTTTCATGGTGGCGGTGACGACGTCCTGGGTGGCGCGCAGGCCGCAGACCAGCTGCCGTACGCGCATCGCGCGGCCTTCTTCGGCGACCTTGTCCAGGCCCTCCTTGATGTCGAACGGCAGGGAGGCGGTTTCGTCGCAGATGATGACGATGCCGGGGATCTCGTGGGAGATCGGCAGCTTGTTGTCGGTCTTCTTCTCCCGCATCAGCTGCTGGTATCCGGCCTTGCGGGCGGCGATGATCTCCCCGGCCATCTTGAGCATGAGCCGGGCTTCGTCCTCGGTGTGCGCGATCCAGTCGACAACCGGCGCGGACGCGAGGCCCTCGGTGGCCCACGGGGTGATCCACGAGAGGGCGACGCCGCCGCCGGTGATGTCGATCGCCCAGATCAGCGCGTCGGGCATCCGGGCGAGCTGGGCGGTGACGACGCGCAGGGTGTTCGTCTTGCCCGCGTCGGTCTCGCCGATGAGGATGCCGCAGTCGTTGCACAGGCTGCCGAGCGCCTGCTGGCCGTTGCGGTGCAGGCCGAAGGGGAACCGCTCTGTGAGGGTGAGCTCGGAGAAGTCCTCCGGGTAGTTGACGTCCTGGCTGATGACGTCCTGGAGAGTGACCTCGATCAGGATGGTGCCGCGGTTGGCGCCGGGGAAGATCTCGACACCGCAGCCGTCGGCGAGGCGCAGGTCGGCGGCGAACTTCGGTCCGTAGCCGTTCAGGTCGTCGGCGGTCGTGCCGCCGGAGGGCAGGTCGAGTTCGACGGTGTAGCCGACCTTCCCGGGCCAGTGCTGCACGTCCTTGCCGACGCAGTTCTCCACCCGGGCGACGCGCTTCATGCGGTCTTCCCAGTCACGCAGGATGCCGACCGACTCGCGGCGCAGCTTGAGCAGCCGCTTGCGCTCGGAGCGGGTGGACTCCGAACGGGTCGCGGAGGCGTTCGCGGCGATGCCGACGGCCGCCAGGCCCAGGCCGGTTGCCCAGCCGGTGGAGGTGAGGGGCGCGGTCGCCAGCGCCCAGGACGCCCACCCGGCAGCGGTGATCCAGGACAGGGCGCGGGTGGTGAGGGTGCCGGCCGTGGTGCCCTCGCGCAGGTCGTGGACGGCTCCGGCGGCGGCCGCGCCCCCGAGGGTGACGGCGGCGGCCTGCCAGGGCAGTCCGGTGATCGGGGCGAGCATCACCATCGAGGCGGCGGTCTCGCTGGCGTATCCGAGGAAGGTGGTGTGGCCGCTGGGCAGCGACCAGTCCCAGTGACGCATCGGCATGGGGAGGTTCTCCGTCCTGGTCAGGAAGGCGGGGCGGGGGCAGCAACAAGGTCGATAGGCAGCAAGGGAGCCGGTGGCCGGCCCCTCGGTTCGGGGACGGCCACCGGCTCCAGGTGGAGCGGGGGTTGGAGGGTCAGCGGGGGGTGTTCCACATGGACTCGGCAGCCGGGCCCTTGCGGGGGTTGACGTTGTGGCTGATCTCCAGGCGGTGGTCCTCGAGGAACAGCTTCGCGGCCATGTCGGCGTCGTCGGCCGCCGCCCGGATCATCTGGACCAGCGTGCCGAGTTCGTCGGTGACGCGGTCGTCGACCGGGTACTGGTCGCGGGTGCGCTGGTGCAGGGCCTGGATCGCATCCGCCAGGGCGGTCAGCCCGTAGCCGATGCCCTGGTACTCGGCTCCGACCTGCATCATGTGGACCGGCTCGAAGGTGCGGTAGAGCACGGCCATCAGGACGCAGCCGGACTCGATCCGGCCCGGCTGGAACATCGCGGCCTCGGACGCGGACGACCCGGTCGGGGTGACGTTCCACATCCACTCGTTCGTCCTGGGAGCGACGATCCGCTCGATGTCGAACTTGTGGGCGTAACGGAACAGGGCGACCATGTTGTCCGCCCTGGCGGCTGCGGCGACCATCCGCTGGTACGCCTCGGTGAGCTTGGCGATGGCCCGCTTGCTGCAGGGGTACTTCTGGTCGGAGTTGACGGCCATCTGCTGCACGGCCATCGCCGCGGCGCGGATGCCGTTGGGCAGGCCCGCGTACTCGGCGGCGACCTCCATCATGCTGGTCGGGCTGTAGCCGGTGTAGGCGGAGTGCGTCGCGCGCATCGCGAGGGCGAACTTGGAGTTGTTGCCGTCCAGCACGCTGCTGCTGGCGGCCAGAGAGGGTCCGGTCACGGGGTCGGTGTCCTTCCGGGGGTCGTTGACGGTGAGGTTGAGCTGGTCCGCCTTGGCTTCCTTGTCGTGGCGGGCCTTGGAGCGGCGGAAGAAGAACCGCCAGATCCGTCCGGCGGTGCGGACGGGGAAGTTGAACCCGGCGAGCGGGTCGCGGTGCTTGGTGAGCAGGCGCCAGGTGCCCCACAGGATTCCGAGGGGCAGCGTGAGCAGCCCTCCGAGTCCGGCGAGGAATCCGGCGCCGGCGCAGCGTGCCCAGTGCCCGAGCTTGCGGGCGGCGAGGCGACGCAGCCGGTAGAGACGGCTTGTCGTCGGACCGGTCTTCCCGGACCCGCTGGAGCCGCCGGACGTGCCGGCGTTGCCCTTCTTGGAGCGGCGCAGCTTGCCCGCCCAGCCGCGCATCTTCTGCATCGCGCGCCCGAGGCGGGACTTCGCCGGGGTGGTGGTGCCCTTGCCGCTGGAGCCGGTCCCGGAGCCGTTCGAACCGCCGGAGTTCCCCGAGTTGCCGGAGGCCCCGGTGCCCGCGCCGCGGTTCTTGCGGCGCATCTTGTTGCCCCAGCCCTTGAGGGTCTGCCACGCCTTGCCGGTGCGGGACTGCTGACCGGCGCCGGCCTTCCCGCCGCCGTTCCCGCCGGGGTTGTTCTTGCCGCCGGCGTCCTTGGGCGTGTTGGCGCCGGGACTGGCAGCCCCGCCGCCCAGGCCGCCCTTGCCGCGGCCGCCGCCCTTGCTGAGCAGACCGCCTGGGCCGCGCCCGTTCTTCTGGGACCCGGACCCGCCGCTGCCTCCGGAGCCCCGGCCGGACCCGCCCCCGGTGTGACGGCCACCGCCAGGACGTCGTCCGGAGCCGGCCCCGCCCGCGCCACGACCACCGCCACCACGACCGAGTAGGCCGCCCTTGCCCGCGCCCCCTCCAGCCCGGCCGGAGCCGCCGCCGGAACGGTTCGCGGCGGCGGCCTTGCGGGCGGCGGAGGCCTTCGAGCGCTTCTTCCTGCCGGCCAGCGCAGCGGCGCCGACAGCTGCTCCGGCCGCGCCGGCGGCGATGAGTCCGGGCACCCCGGCGACCCCGTAGGCGATGCCCACGGCGATTCCGGTTGCGTTGGTTCCGTGGACGAGGAGCGGCAGCGCCTGGGGGCGTCCACGGCTGGTCTTCTTCGGCTCCGGGGCCGGGTCGGCGGCCTCCGAAGGCTCGGTGACGACGGTGTATTCAGCGGTGTCGGTGCCCTCGCTGGTGGTGCTGTCGGGGGGCGCGGTCGCGGTGTCTGCCACGACGAATCTCCTCACTTTGCGTAGTGGAGAGGCGAGGCGCGGCGACGCGAGGTGAGGACAGAGACCCCCATCGCCCCCGGTTTGAGGGCTCGGCAGGGGGCTGGGAGGGGGTTTCCCCCTCGCCTCGCCTCGCGTCGCCTCGCCTCGCCGCTACTTTCCGTAGACGTCGGGGTCGGGGGTACAAAAGGATTCTTTCCGGGCCGCTGGTCGGGCCGGAGCGTGCCTGGTGGAGCGGGTGACGCGGTCGGCCTGGCAGCCGCGGCCGACCCCCGCAGCAGCGCCGCCGACGGGAAGCCGGAGACGTGCTGCGAGGGGCGACCGTAGGGGCCAGGAGAACCCTCAGATCGGATTCCGCTTTCAGGCTGCTGCCTGCCGCGGAGCCTGCGTGCCGCCCTCCTTGAGGAGTTCGACGGCGCGGGTCTTGCGGTCCTGCGCGGAGCCGGTGGAGATGCCCAGTTCGTCGGCGATGACGCGGACGGTGACCGCGCTCTCGCCCCGGGCCTGGACCATCGCGACGACCCGCTGCACATCCCAGTCGACCTGGCCCATGCGGGCGAGGGCCGCGGCTTCAACCGCACGCGCCTCGTGTTCAGCGGCGCGCGCCCGGCGTTCAGCCACCTCTTCCTTCGCGGACTCCTCACGGGCGGCGGAGGCGGCGATCTCCTCACAGCCGCGCTGCGCCTCCAGGTCCATGTTCACCGTTGCGGCGCGGTGTTCAGCCTCCTTCCGCTCGTGTTCAGCCACCTCTTCGAGCGCCTTCGTGCGGGCCGCTTCCGCCTCAGCGCGCCGCTGCTCCTGCTCCGCGATGTCGGCCTTGCGGGCGACCTCGTCACGCTGGGCGCGAGCGGCGGCATCGGCCTGGATCCGGCGCTCCGACTCGGTGGCCTCTGAGGCCATCTGCTGCTGCTCCAGACCCCAACTGGCCTGCACCTTCTCCCGGTCGATGCGGGCGAGGGTGCGGCGCTTCTCGGTCTCGTCGGCGAGCTCCTGGGCCTCGGCTGCGGCCTTGTCCTCAGCGAGCTTGAGCGCGTGCTGACGCTTGGCCTCACGGAGTTGAGCATCGGCCTCGGCTGCCTGAATCTCCGCCTGAGCCTCGCGTTCCGCTTCGGCCCTGGCGATCTTCAGCTGACCTTCGGCGCGGATCTTGTCGACCTCCGCTTGAATGCGAGCGGCGCCGAGTTGAACATCGGTCTTGACTCGCTGAATCTCGGCCTCGGCACGCTGAACAGCCGCGTCTGCCTCCCTTTTGATCCGCTTGGTCTCCTCCTCCAGCGGCACGGCCAGCGCGCGCTCCACGCTGAACCCGAAGGGCGCGAGCTTGAACGGCAGCATCTCGTTCGCCGATGCCGCCCCGCGCCAGCCCTCCTTGCGGCCCTCGTACTTCTGGCGCAGACCCTCGCGGTAGATCCGCAACTGCTGATGCTGCGCTGCGACCTCCGTGTAGGGGAGGTTGTAGAGCCGCATCCGGCGGGCGAGGCGGGGTGTGGACAGCGGAGCGAGGATCCACCGGATCAGCGGGACCGACCCGAGCGGGGTGGCGCCGGCCAGCAGGTCGGCCATCCGGCTGATGTAGTGACGGGCGGCCTCCACGGCGATGATGAACAGCACCGGGATCACGCCGTGCATGGACGCCGCGAGCGGGTCGTCCATCACCGGTCCCGCAGCGGCCGCGTTGAACGCCACCGTGGCGGCGGTCAGTCCGTGGGCCGCCCAGCGCAGGATCGGCAGCGGCATCCGCTTGCGCATCATGTAGAGATCGAGCGCCAGGAGCACGAGGATGCCCGCGTCGATCCCGATGGGGAACGCGTAGGAGAAGCTGCCGAAGTTCTTGCTCTCCGCGAGGTGCCGCAGAGTGTTGTAGGAGCCGGTGAAGCCGATCCCGGCGAGCACCAGGCCGCCGACTCCGGCGATGACGGCGAGCAGCCGCATGGTGCGCGGGTCGCCGTCCGGCTCGGAGTCGGTCGCCTCCGGGCCGTCGTTCTGTTCCGGCTCCTGGTCGTCGTTGTGGTGGTGGTCGGCCCGGGCGGGGACGTCCCAGGAGCGCTGGTCGTCGTCGGCCGGGCTGACCACGTTGGGCTTGCGGATGTCGACGGGGGCGCTCATGTGCTGCTCTCCGGGTCGTCGTACGAGTCGGTCGGGAAGTACGGGTCCAGGGCCAGGCCGACACACAGTCGGACCGCGCCGAACACGGCGAGGCCGACGGCCAGGTGCAGGCAGGTGGGCCACAGGCCGTTCATGAACAGGTCGAACAAGGCCAGGACGGTGGCGACCAACGCGGTAAGCGTGGCCAACAGGGCCGACAGCGGGCTGCGCGCCACATACGTGTCGTCCGTCGTCTTGTCGGGGGCCGGGGCTGCGGTAGTACTCACCGGGCACCCCCGCTGGTAGCGTTGACCATGCGAATCGCTCCTTGTCAGCGGATCGCGAGAACAAAGAAGAGGCCCCCTCGCACGGGGCCTCTTCGCTTTGCCGAGCCGTTCCGGCTCTCCGACCCCGCCACGGCCTGGTCGGTCGTGGCGAAGCGGGAGAACCGCCGGCCCCGGACGGAGGACAACTCCGGCCGGGGCCCCGTCGGGCGGTTCGAGGCGACGGTCAGTCGCGATGCTCCTTGAGGTACTGGGCGATCTGGATCTTCACGCTCGCCATCCCCGCGTACGCGGTCATCGCCGCCCACACGCCGTGGTTCTCCTCAGCACGCCGCAGCAGCTGGTGCGCCTCCAGGACCAGGCGGTCCGGGTCGGCGTCGATGTGGCGCAGCGGACTGGTCAAGCGGGCGAATATCCCGGGCATCAAGGGCTCCTTCGTGGTGTCGCCCCTGGACTGTCGCCAGGAGCAGCGGGCGAGACAACGGGGCCGCCCGGGGTGCGGGCGGCCGCTGTACGGAAGTGCGGTGCGGGGTGCGGGGGATTGGGTAGCCGTCAGGCCGTGATCGCGAGGGGACGGTGCGGGTCGACGACCCGGCCGTCGGGGAGCAGATCGCCGGTGTCGTCGAAGACCACCACGGCGTTGCACAGCAGGCTCCATCCCTGCTCCGGGTGGCCGGCCACGACGCGGGCGGCCTCCGCCGCCGGGCTGTCGGCCGACGGGCAGTGCGGCGTGTGCGTGCACAGCGAGTCCGGCAGCCGAGTGGTGCCGACGTCGGTCGTCGCGGTGTCGAGCGGAGTGGTCGTCGTGCCCATCAGGGCCTCCCTGGGCTGTCGGTCCGGGCTGTCCGGCTCCCCCTCACCGCCCGTCCCGGCCGCCAAGGTGCAAGCGGTCGGTGCGGGCGGATCAGGCAGCCGCCAGACCAGATCAGGAGGCGTTGCGGGCCTGGCGGGCGGCGCGGCGCTTGATACGGCGGCGTTCGGCCTCGCTCATCCCACCTGACACGCCGTGCGTCTGACCGGTCTCCAGCGTCCAGGCGGCGCACGTCCCCAACACGGGGCACCTGCGGCAGACCGATTTGGCCTCCTCAATCTGGAGCAGCGCCGGGCCGGTGTTGCCGATGGGGAAGAAGAGCTCGGGGTCCTCCTGGGCGCAAGCGCCGCGGACCCGCCAATTCGTGTTGACCGGCAGGTCGGCGGAGGGGGACTTGGCGCTGCGTACGATGGAGGAGCGGTTCATCAGGGCCTCCCAGAAGGTCCGTTGTGTACGAGACAGCCCCAGGGCGGCCGCCCTGGGGCTGTGTGCGTTTTGGCGGCGGCCGGACGGCCTGAGCGGGGTGACAATTCCGACGCTCTCCGCCGACCCCGCCCGGCGAGGGGCGGGGACGACGGGCAATGCCCGAGATCAGCGCCGCTGTTGGCGCTGACGGTTGAGGTAGTCGTTCTGCAGCCGCGTGAACGTCTCGAACAGCTGCTGCCCGGCAGGGCAGCGCTCGGTGTCCGTACACGCAGTACGGGAGAGGCGGTGACCCCGATGCGCGGTGTGCGCGGCCTGGTAGCGCTCATACAGGCCGTCCGTCGCCGGGTCGGTCATCGGCAGTTCCTCTCCTCGGTGTCAGCGACCTGGCAGCGGATCTGCTTGCCGACCGGCGTCGGCACCACGGCCCACCCCGGTGCGAGCACGTCCAGCAGGGCCAGGCCCCGCCCGGACTCGCCGTCCACAGCCGCATGGCGGCGGTGCGGAAGCCGGTCGCCCGCCGGGTCGTGCACGGCCACCACGACGTAACCGGGCACGGCACGAACCTCTACGACCAGCGGCACCGCGTCACCGCACGCCCGGACCGCGTTGCCGATCAGCTCCGACACCACGAGCTGAACGTCCTCCACCACGGTGGCGCGCAGGCTCTGGGCCACGAGCACCCGAGCGGTCAGCCGGCGCACCGCGTGCACGGAGTTCTTGGAAGCGATCAGGTGAGTGACGAAGCCGCCCTCCGCCGGACGCACGTACAGACCGGGGACGGACGTCGGGAGTGCCGGACGCGCCGCCGAACGACGCTGGTCGTACAGCCGGGCCCGGCGCAGCATCTCGTCCATGTCCGAACTGCTGTCACCCGGTGCACCAGGGGGCGCTGGAGATGTCATGATGATGGTCAACCTGGTTCCTTTCCCAGACGGGATGGGGACGACGATCGGCCCCGGGGCGCAATCCCGGGGCCGATCGCTTTTGGCTGCCGTACGAGCAGCCACGGCCCCGGCCGCCCCGATCACTCGGGATGGCCGGGGCCGTGGTCGTTCGTGCGGGGTACTACCGGCTCAGCTGCTCCACCTTCGTCGCGAGCATCGTGATCGCGCTCATCAGGTCCGCCCGCTCCCAGGCGTTCAGCTTCGGGCCGTGCTGCTTGAGCGTCGCCTCCAACACGTCGTGGACACGCTGGATGTCGGCCCGGCGAACCGAGTCGGCGGTCAACGCCCACTGGAGCTGGCGGAGCCGCCACAGTCCCTGCTCTCGCTGCTCCGCAAGCTCCTCCGTGATGGTGAGTGCCGTGCAGCGGGCGGGCTCGGTGCGCTTCGTGTGCGCGACCAGGTGGGCGAGCCGGCCGCCGTCGGCGCAGCGGTTACGGCCCGACGGGGCGCAGGTCGCGCAGCCCTTGTTGTGGGCCTCGTACAGCTTGACCGCGGCCTTCTCGTCCAGGAGCGGGGCGAGGATCTGGGTGATGGCCGGGGCGACCGCGACCTTCGGCTTCCTGGTGACGCGGTTCGAGCGGCGGCCGTCGGTCTCGGCAACGCCTTCCGTCAGGCGCTGCCACCAGCGCTCGATGTCCATGTCGAAGACAACCAGGCGGTGGCTGCCGGGGCAGCGGCGCGGGTCCTCGGTGCCAGCCTCTTCCATGTGGTGCGGGACCAGCTTCGGCCGCAGCGTCCCGGGCTTGTTGATCGGGACCCAGGTCCGGCAGCTCGGGCAAACCAGCGAGATGCAGGCGGGCCGCAGGTCGTACTCGTGCGGCCGGAGAGTGGAGACGGCGAGGGCGGGGAGGGCGCTGACGGCGCGGGTGCGGGTGCGGCGTAACCGCTTCTGAGCGGTGCGTTCGAGGGTCGGTGCAGGCATAGGGAGCTCCTCATGTGCGAAGTAACGGGGGGTGCGTCGCGGGTGCTCTCTCCGCCCTCCAGGCCGCACGGCGAACCGGCGTCCTGCAGGACAGACAGCGCATCTGCGCTGCGACGTGTACACAACAGATCGGTCCGGAGGAGTTAGAAGTGCCTCAGACTCCAGGCCACCGAGGTGGCTACTGCTGCGGTCGTTCAGTCGGCGCGTCCCTTGCGGGACGGCATGCATGAGACCATAAGGCCTTACGCCTTAAGGTGGCAAGGCTTAAGGTCGAACCATGTTGGCTGAAGTCGTAGGGCACTAGGGTTGCGGTAGGTCACGACGGACCGAGGGGACACAAGGTGGGCAGCAACGACGCGTGGATGGGTGAAACCCAGCCGTATATCGCACCGCGCCGGGCAGGGGAACGTGACGCCTGGAGTGCTGAAGCCGCAGCACACGGCCAACGCGGCGGCCAGCGTCTGCTCGCAGTCGAAGAAGTGGACCCTCCGGCCCCCGTACGGGAGTTCCTCAACGTAGGACCGGACGAGAAGGTCGTCGTCCGTCGGCGGCTGATCCTGCTCAATGACGAGCCGGTTGAACTGGCCGACTCTTACTATCCGGCCCGCATCGCACGCGGCACCGGCCTGGCCGAGCGAGGAAAGATCCCTGGGGGTGCGGTCACACTGCTGGCCGCGCTGGGCTTCACTCCTGCGGACGACCTGCTCGAAGATGTCTCCGCAACGGCAGCCACGTCCAGCCAATGCGATGCCCTGGGCCTGTCGCCCGGCACGCCCGTCTTGGTCCTGACCCGATTCACCACGTCTACTGCGGGAGAGCCGATGGAGGTCAGCGTTATGACCATGACCCGACACCTCCAGTATCGACAGAAGCAGGTCGTCTGAGACATGGCTAGATCGTTCGAGGACAAGCGGTCGGCCCACCAAAAGATCGCCGCCACGCTGCGGAGGCAGATCACTCGGGGGGACCTCATGCCCGGGGCCCAGCTGCCGTCGACCCCAGCGCTGATGGAGCAGTACAGCGTCGCGGGAACGACGGTGCAGAAGGCGTTGATGATGTTGAAGGACGAAGGCCTCTTGATAGGCCGCGCGGGGAAGGGGGTCTTCGTCAAGGGCAGCACCCAGCAAGCCATCTCGCCCGCCGTATACATGCCTCCAGCAGCAGCCGGCGAGCCGTACCGCTGGATCACCGAGGCCGGGAAGCGCTCTCAGCGCGGCTCGACAAAGCTCCTCAGGGTGGAAGTTGTCACGCCGCCCCACGAGGTCGCGGCAGCCCTTGAGCTCGGGGAGGGAGGACAGGCCATCCTCCGGGAACAGGTGCTGCTCTTGGACGATGAACCCGCCGAACTCACCAGGTCGTACTACCCGCTCGGACTTGCTGAAGGCACAGCCATGATGGAGCCCAGAAAGATCCGCGGGGGGACGCCCACTCTCCTGAGCGAACTGGGCTACCCGCCCCGAGAGTTTGTGGATGAGGTCTCCTCGGAGATCCCCACGGAGGAAGAAGTGGTAGCCCTTGAACTCCCCAAAGACATGCCGGTGATGCTCACATTCCGAGTCGTCTACTCGGACAATGACCGGCCGATCGAGGTGTCCCTGCTGACCAAAGCAGCGCACAAGTACCGCGTGCGGTACAAGCTGCCCGTCACCTGACGGCACGTTCCGGGGGCCTCCCTTCTTGGCACGGTGCGGCGGCCGGCATGACCAGCACTCACCGAGACCACCGCGCTTGCATCCACCCGTCACCGTGCTCCGCCCCTCGATCTGTTCGTCTTGTAGGGGCCATCACACTCGCGACGGAGGAAACGGAACATCACAACGCCTTGTCGAAGCCCGTACGCACTTTCATTCACGGGTTTTCAACATCCGCGTACACATGGGATTTGAGGCCCGCGCTCTAGGCTCGCGGCCATGACGATGACGGAGGGGCAGAGGGTGGGAAAGCAGCGTGCGGGGTGGCGGCCGGACCGACTACGCGAACAGCGTGAAGCCCACGGCCTGACCCTGGAGAAAGCTGGCGAGAGGCTCCGTGAAGTTGCTGAGCAGGCCGAGCTCAAGGGCATCCCGGCTGCGAATCCTCAGACCTTGTGGCAGCACGAGCAGGGTGAGGTCTATCCCGGTCCGCACTACCGTCGCGCCTACTGCCTGCTGTACCGGGCGACCGACCCTGAGCTGGGGTTCCGTAATCCGTTGCCGGGTGAAGACACTCAGTTCAAGCTCACCCCGATGAACGACCAGCGCAACGGGTCGCATGTCCTGGCCGTGGAGCGCGCCCTGCTGCGGATCGGCGCTGGCTCTTCGGAAGCGGATGCGATGGGGCTGCAGCAGCGGATCCTGGACGCGTGGAAGCGGAGGCACACCGGTGGCGACCCGAACCGTCCGCAGGTGGTGCTGGTCGGAGGGTTCGCCGGCTCGGGCAAAACTGAGTTCGCGCGCTTCCTCACCCAGCTCACCGGCTGGCCACTGCTGGACAAAGACCCGTTGACAAGGCCGCTGGTGGAACAGTTGCTGATCGCGTTGGGCGGTGACGCGAACGACCGGCACACCGATCTGTACCGCGAGCGGGTGCGGCCGGTGGAGTACGACTGCTTGATGCAGGCCGCGTACGCCAACATCAACTGCGGCATATCGACGGTGCTCACCGCGCCGTTCATCGCGGAGATGACCTCCGAGGCCTGGATGAGCCGGCTGACGAACAGGTGCAGCGCCCTGGGCGTGGCTGTGTCGCCGATCTGGGTGCAGTGCGACCGCGACTCCATGCGGGAGTACATCAGTTTCAGGTCGGCCGCCCGTGACGCCTGGAAGCTTCAGCGGTGGGATGAGTACATGTCCACCGTGGACATGGATCTACGCCCGGCGGTGCCGCACCTGGTGGTCGACAACCGCATGGGCACAGCGATTTCGCTGGCTGACCAGGCCCGGCATGCCCTTGGGGCGGTGTACGGATGAGTCGCCGACAAGGCGTGGTTCTGTACGGGCCGCCGGCCTCGGGCAAGGACACCGTCACCCAGTCTCTGGCGGACCTCGACTCGCGCTACCGGCTGTTCGCACGGCTCAAGATCGGCTCGGGCAAGACCGCCGGCTACCGGATGGGCACGGCGGAGCAACTGCGGCAGCTGGAGGCCGCGGGCGACGTCGTGTACGCGAACAGCCGGTACAGCAGCACGTATGTCATCGACCAGCCGGGTCTGGACGGCGCGTTCGCGGCCGGGGTGCCCGTGGTGCACCTCGGTCAGATCGACGGCGTCCGTGCCCTGGTCGACGGCTACCCGGCCGACTGGACTGTGGTGCTGCTGTGGTGCCCGCGGGCGGTGACCGCAGATCGGTCCGAAGGCCGGGGCGACGCAGATACCGCGGCGCGCCTTGCGGCGTGGGAGGCGACCCGCGCGGACCTGGAGGCGCACCCGGACATGGTGTGGGACCTCACGGTGGAAACGGTCACGACGAAGCCCGACCAGTCGGCCCGCCTCATCGACCGGCTGCTGGTCCAGCGGGCGGGAGTGGCGACGGCATGACCTACGGCTGGGCGAGGCGGTTGAGGGCGTCGGTGAGCGTGAGCTCGCCGTCGTCCTTCGCGTCGTCCCACCGTGCCAGCGTCGCCGCAGCCGCGCGCAGCATCTCCGGGGGGAGCCCTGCGGCCTCGAGACTGTCCGCTGCTTCTTCCAGCTCTGGCCCCCACCGCCAGGCGCGCGCCGCCGTCTTCGCGATGTACTCGGTCTCGGAGAGGTATGAGTCGCTGCGCTGCGCGGCGATGGTGATGAGTTCCTGGTCGACTCCGTGCTCGCGGGCCAATCCGGTCGCGAGCGCCACGAGTACCCGCGACGTCTTCTGGAACGAGGCGTATGCGAGTTTCAGCGCGGATGCCTGTCCGATCTCGCTGCCCAGCGTCTTGGTGCGTACGGCCGTGCTGGTGAAGAGTGCTTCGACGCGCTCGGCCGCGGCGGCCGGCCCGGACAGGTACAGCGTGGGTGTCTTGCTGCCGATCGGCGGCGAGCCCACGACGCCGCCGTCGATGACGGCTTTGGCGTGTGGGGTGAGCAGGTCTTCGATGCGCCGCATCCGTTCGGGATTGATGGCGTTGGCGTCGACGTACCAGCCGCCGAAGCCGTGCGAGGCGACTTCGGCTGCGAGCTCTTCGGCTGCTGCGGGCGGGCAGAGGCTGATCACCGTGTCGGCCTGGTCCAGGAGCTCCGGCAGTGTGGCGACCGGCTCCAGGCCGAACTGCTCGGCGCGCGCGGCGCTCGCTGGGCTTCGCCCTTCCGTGCACCACAGGACGCGGGCTGCGTTAGCTGCGGCACACGCGGCGACGGCCGCGCCCATGCTGCCGGGGTGGAGGATGCCGACGGTCTGCTGGCTCACGGGGTTACTCCGAGTTGTTGAGCAGGAGGGAGATGGCGTCGGTGACGTCGTCGACCGCATGGTGGGGCGCGGGGATCGTGTCGGGCCAGGGGCGGCCGCGCAGCCAGATGGTGCGCAGGCCGGCCCGTCGGCCGCCCTCGATGTCGCCTTCGGGATTGTCGCCGATCATCCAGCCGCCTTCGGAGAGTTTCCGGCCGCAGCGGGCCGCCGCGAGCTCGAAGAGCCGCACATCCGGCTTGCGAATTTCAATATCGCCGGAGACTGCAATGCCGTCGGTCAGGGCACGGATACCGGTGGCTGCCAGTTTGGCACGCTGAATCTCGGAAGCGCCGTTGGTTGCAATGCCGATCGTCCAGCCTGTGGCGCGGAGTTGAGCCAGGCCGTCGAGGACTGCAGGACGACACCGGACGGTGGCCGCCATCGCGTCGGTGTACGCCCGCCACAATTGCCCCGCGGATTCGTCCAGACCGAAGGCTTCTCGGAATCGGACGAAGTCTGCGGCGTTGGCCCGCTCGGCCAGCTCAGTGAGCAGCCACTGCTCGGCAACAGTCCCGAGGCCGCGTGTTCGGCACAGGGCGGCCACGGCTTCGCTGAACGCTTCCTGCCGGTCGACCAGCGTGCCGTCCAAGTCGAAGATCGCGAGTCGTCGCACGATCACCGACTCTATCCGGCGCCCACCACACCACTTCGCGGGAGGTGTGGTGATGGATCACTTGGGATCATGAACTCTGCCCCTTCGGTGCCGTCAGACGGGATACCAAGATGGAGAGCTGCCCGTCCGACGGGAACGGAGAAATGGTTCACGTGGACCCTCTTTGTTTTCTCTCTTGCGCGTGATTGCTTTGGGGCTTCTATCAATTCGACCTGCGCATATACGATTTCCTGAGTCACTGGCGATCCTTTGCGGGTGGCTTCGCGACAAGACAACGGGAGGTGCAGCAAATGACCGTACGGCGACGTGGTCTTGGGATTGGTTCCGTGCCAGTCGGGCCGCTGCTTAAGCTCCCTGACGAAACGTCCGCCCCGACTGCCCCACAGGGCGCACTGGGGGAGTATCGTGTCCCCGAGCTTGATCAAAAGAAAAATGGCCCCCACGACCTTGAACAAGTCGAGGGGGCGGGCCAACGGACTTTGTGGAAGGAGTCCGACGGCCAGCCGACCACCCTTTTCAGCAAGAGCAAGATGATCGACGTGGATCAGGGTACCCGTACTCTGCCTCAGACATACAGCACCCCGCCGTGGTGCCAGCAGCGAGTGATCGCACGCTGGCCCTTCGGCGGGGTGTTCGTGTTTTCTGCCGCAGCCCGCACCTCTGATGTCGAGGGGGCCGCGATGACGTAGACCGTCAGAGGGCGGCGCCTGCAAGTGCAGGACTTCTAGCCGCCCTGGGCCTGACTCCGAGGTGATGCCAGTCGCCTCGATCAGTCCCCACCTGCTCTCCGTGAGGCCTGCCAGGGCCTTGCTGGAGGAGCTGCTCGCCCCGGTGCCAGCCGGCTGCGAGCGGTTCGAACTTGGTTCTCCCAGAACCCGAAGCACCCCGAGGGGGCTTCGTTGTGCCCACCTTCAGAGAAGGGGGTCGTCGCTATTCTGCACGACGTCTTGGGCTTTCGCCAGCCCACTTATGCCCGTTTCATCCGCATTTGCGGACCTGCGATGTCCCATCTCGAGCAATCTCACAGCCCGATTCATCTGGTATGTCCCGCTGTTCGCGACGATTTCCGGGCACTCGGTGTCGTGTCGTGGCCACTGGATCGCGGAGCGGTCCGCGACGGCAGCATGCCGCCTCGCGTTCCGTGCCGGGTGGTCCGATGACCGGGGTGGCGGCGGCCACCGCGGTAAGGCCTCAGGTGCCGCGACCGCGGCATCGTGTGCTGCGGTCGGTGCCGGAGCAGGCGGGTCCGGCACCGGTTCGTGGTCCGGGGCGTCCGCTGGCGCTGGGCCGTGATGCTCGAGGCCGGCTGGGTGGTGCGGTGCGCGCGATGCTGGAGGCGCCGGGACTGGAGGGTGCGAAGGACCCGGTGCGGCTGGCGGTGATCGTGCTGGCTGCGCGGACGCCGTCGGCGACGGGAGTGGTGGAAATCCGGTCGGGGGAGCTGGGCCGGTGGCTGGGGATGTCGGTGTCGTCCGTTGCCTCTTCGGTTGTGCCGGGGCTGCGCCGCTCGGGTGTGGTGGAGGTTGCGACAGCGCACGGCGAGTATGGGGAGGACCGGGGTCTGGAGTGCAAGGTGCTGCCGATGTGGGCGGCGAGGGGCGATGCCGGGCACCCACTGGCATTGCGGAAGGCGGAACTCGCGACGCTGCTAAGGCTGTTGGAGGCCGTGATGGCACCCGGCTGGATGCACCGTGACGGGTCAGTGACCCCGGCCGGGCTGCTCGGGTCGCGCACGGGGTGCGGGGCCGCGACCGACCGGCTGGCACTGCTGCTGCTGGTGTTGGAGGCGACGGAGACGGGACGGGTGCGGCAGTGCGGCGGCCTGGTCGACACCAAGCGCGGTCGTGCGGCCGCGACGGTGGCACGGCTGCTGGGTTGCCGGGCGTCGACGGGGGAGCGGGTGCTGGAGCGGCTGGAGGAGCGGGGTCTGGTCCGGCGGATCCGTCTGCGGACGGCGTCGGGTCTGGCGCATCGCTCGCGGTTGATGGTGCCAGCGGTGACCGCTGCGCACGGTCGTGGCGGTGTTGCCAACGGCGAGGAGGATCGCGCGACGACTGTGGATCCCGATCCCTCAGAGCCCGATGTTGCGGCAGGGCGTATTGACGCTCCTGGCGCGGCCGCGGATGCCCAGGTCAGTGAGGTTCAGGAGGAGGTCGGGGCGGAGATGGCAGAGCCCGACGTTCCGATAGCCCTTCACACTGATCACACTTCTGTGGCTAGTGAAATCGGTGGAGTTGCTGTTGCTGGTGGCTTTTCCGGCGAAGGCCGTAGGGGGAACGGTCGTCGGCCGGAGCGCGCGTGTACGGGCGAGGACCAGGCCCCGGACTCCGTTGCCGGTGACCAGTTGCCCGCCAGCAGTGGCGAGGGTGGCCCGCTTCGCGGGGAACAGCCGAAGGAGTCCCCGGCTGCTGAGGTGGGAGTACAGGCTGAGGTGGCTGCTGCTAGCCGGGCTCGTCTGACCGTCGTGGACGGTGGCAGGCAGCAGCAGGGGCGGGGAGTCGCTGACCTGCCCGATTTGCGGCTGCGGGTGGCGTTGGCACCGGTGTTGTGGTTGTGGTCTCAGCTCAGCCGCGGGCAGCAGAAGGTCGCGAGCCGGGCCGTCAGCCGGGCACTGGACGTGCTGGAGGGAATCTCCTCCCCGCAGGCTGCTCCGCAACTGCTTGCCGACCGGCTTACCGACCGGCTGCAGGAGGTCCGCGGCGAGGCCCTGGTGCGTGAGCCGATGGGCTGGCTGCTGAGGAGGGGCCTGGTCCAGCGCCAGGCGTGCTCGGATCGCCGCTGTGACGACGGCATCCGGCTCGACACTGGCGCCGACTGCGAGAACTGCGCCAATGTGCTCCACATCCGGCGTGCCTGGCGGGCCCGGATCACCGCTGAGGTCGATGCGGCCATGCCCAGCGCCGATCCGACGGAGCGGAAGGCCGCCATCGAGGAGCGCCTGCGCCACCGGGCCGAGCTTGAGGCGGAGGACCTGATGCGGAGCCGCCAGCAGGCCGAGGCCGAGCGGGCCCGCCGCCAGGCTGTCCGCGCCGCGGCCGAGGCCCGTGTCCAGGCCGAGCGGGAGGCTGCGGCCGCCGCCGAGGCCGTACGTCGGGCTCGCCCGTGTGCGGACTGCGGGACGGCAAGGTCGGCCGGGCTGTGCGAGGCGTGCGGATACCAGCGCCAGACGCAGGCCCTGGTGGAGAAAACCGTGCTGGTCGCGGTGGCGGGAGCGGCGGACACTGACGACGCGGCCGACGTCCAGGCGGTGACCGAGCACGTGCGTGGCCAGCTGGAGCACGAGATCGCGGCCGCCCGCCAGCAGTTGCTGGACCTGATCAACACGCACCACGCAGTGCACAACACCCCCGAGCAGCTGACCTCCGCCCTCGCATTCACCGCCCTGCAAGCCGTACGCCAGGCCGCCGATGAGTACCGCAGCAGCGCGCTGAGGTTCCTGGCCCGCTCGCCCCAGGCCCAGACCGAGGCCGAGCTGGCGCACACAGCCGAGCTCCGCAAGCGCCGCCACCACTGGAACCCCGACGGGGAGACCACGCCCACCGCCGCTCGCGACGCGACCGACGCGGCACGCGAGCGCACCTCCCAGTACCTGCTGGACACACGGCTTCAGCAGCTACGCGCCACTGCCGAAGCAGCTACCTCCAAAGCGACCGAGGCGGCCGTTCCGAAGCCGCGCGGGCGGTGGGCTGAGCGCCTCGCTCCGCTGGCTGCCCTGCCAATCAGCGACGACCACGTGAGGGTGGTCACGTGACCCAGCAGGCTGAGCCGACCGGCCTCGACCTGGCCCGGGTAGCCCGGCGCGACGGGCGGATCCGCTCGCGCTCGGGGAGGCAATCGGGCTTCGACGCATCCTGGCTGCGACTGCGCCCGAACTGGCCGACCACGCGCAGGTGGTGACTTTCGACGCAGCCAGCAGCGGGCGAGCTTCCCCCCGCGGGCGCGGGGACGACGGATCTGCGTGAACCGGTTGCAAGTAGTGAACAGAGCTACCCCCGCGGGCGCGGGGACGACACTTCTTGACCTGCGGTGATGCTAGCAAGAGTGCCCATTTTCCTTTACCTGCTTCGCAGTTACGTGGCCAGGAGAGCGGTCAATCGCCGACTTGATGTGGTCGGTGAGCTGGCCGCCGTTCGCAGGCGACGGCCACGATCTAGAAGAAGCGCTGCACCAATACTGACAACCCCGCGGAGGGGACGACGACGAGGGGGAGAGCACGGTCTTGCGGCTCGTGCCGTTGCGGGAGTTCCCCGAGCCAGCACCGGCCCGGTCGCCCTTCTCGTAGCCGAGGTGTTCGGCCATCTCTGCTTCCAGGGCGCCTTCCAGGACCGGCTTCACCAGCCCGGTCAGCAGGCCGTCTCGCCCATCAGCTGGAGCCCGTCCCGGCGGGCGCGCTCCACCAACTCCTCGGCCAGTTCACGGTTCTGCTCGACCACTCGTGCCAACTCGGCCCCCGTTCGTACCTGGTGCTCGCTCTCGCGGGGGCCGCCCTGCTCATCCATGCTGCCCATCTGTGATCCTTCCTGGCAGAGACCTCATCTCATGCCAACACGGTTCACATCAAGCCAAACATAAAGCCCAGGACACACCCCGTTGGAGCCCAGACCGCCTGCCGGGACTGTTCGCCGCAACTCAAGAACGAGGAGATCCGGTGGCAGATCGCGGCCGAGAACTACTTCGAGTCCTTGTACTGATCAGGCCTTGATGCCGGGCAGGGCCAGACCGTTGGTGATGCGGCCGACGGAGCGTACAGCGAGGGTGGTCACTGCGGGGTGAGCATGATGGTCAGAGTGATCGCGTTGTGGACGGAGAAGTGGTCGGTTCCGTTCTGAAGTGCAAGGGAGCGAGGGGCGGTGCTCAGCTGCGTATACGTGTGGGGTGCGGAGTCGTCGGCGAGGACGAGGGCGAGCGGGCGGGCGATCTCTCGAGCGATCCATCCGAGGAACATGCCTTGGTGCTGGACTTGGACGGCGTTCGGGTCAGCCTTGTTGCTGTGGTCGCGGACGAGTTCGAGGGGGGTGCCGGTCGGCAGCTGAGCGAGGTAGGTGGCGTTGCCGGCATGGCGGACGCCGCGTAGGGGACAGGTGAAGGTCCCGGTGCCGCCGAGGATCGTGGCCTGCGCGGCGCGGGGGCTGCGGCGTTCGGTGCTGCGGATGAGGAGGCGCGCGGTGTCGGGGTCGGTGAACCTGGTGATCTCTTCGGCGATGAGCTGGCTGAGCCAGTCGAGGAACTGCCCGAAGGTCGGCTCCGGGTATGGGCAGTTGGCAGCGAGGGCGGTCGCTGCGGCGCGGTCCTGGATGCCGATACTGGAGGCGTAGCAGGCAGCGGGGCTGCCAACCCCATATTTGAACATGGCGGGGAGAGCGGACAGGTGCCCCTCGGCGGGGATACCGCGCCGGAGTTCCAAGAACTGGAGCAGCGCGGAGACGACCCAGGCGAGGTCTTGGACAATGATCTTGTCGATCGCACTGATCGTCGCGGTTATGTCGCGGGTGAGCAGCTCCCCCTGGTGCGTTTGGTGGAGGTCGGTTGCCGACATACCGGCGATCCAGTCGGAAGCCACCGGAACGAGCGCGTGATCCGCGACCTCCTTCTGGCGGATGCTGCGCTGGACTTCTTGCACGTTGACCGCGAGGCGCAGGATTAGGCGCTTCAGGTGAGGCCAGTTGTCGGAGGTGAGCAGTTCGGGGCGGTCGTTGATAGCTGCGTAGATCTGCTCGGCGGCAGCGAGTGCGTCCATGCCGCCCTGAACGCTGAGGCCGGTGCGGACGATCGCGGCGCGCGCTCGGCGGTCGGGCAGGCGCTGGGCGATGGCGGCAACGCGGCGAGCGGAGAAGCGGGCCAGAGGGCCAGGGACCATTCCTGGGACCCGAGTTGGTGTCCGGCGAGGGTGTCGGCGAGGAGTGCCTGGGCGGCCTGCTCGAGGAGGTGCTGGTCGGGGGTGTCGACGACCTCTTCGGCGAGCAGGGCTAGGAGCTGGATGTCCAATCCCTCCGCCCACTCGGCAAGTTTTCCACCGGGGTTGGGGTCAGGCAGGTCCAGCGCAGCAAGGTCCCGGCCGGCCACGGGCCGTCTACCCAGGCGGGCGATGACCAGCATGAAGTAGAGGGAGGCGATCGTAGAAGTGACGTTTTCGATCTTGTCCCGGTTCAGGTAGCGGCTGCGGAGTTCCCGGGCGGCGTCAGCGTTCTTGGCGATCAGGATGACGTGGCCTTCGGTCTCCCGTCCGGCGCGGCCGGCCCGCCCGGCCGTGTTCCAGATGCCGTGCGGCAGTCCGGCCTCCTCGGTGATGCGTCGCGTTCCGCGAGCAGATCACCGACGCCGGGCAGGTCGGCGTCGGACAACTCATGGACAGCTGCGCGGATGGCTGCTCGGCTGGAGCGGAAGGTCAACTCCCGCTCGCAGCAGTCGAGTTGTCAGCTTCACGGATGTGTATTGACAGCCGTGATCCGCATGGTGGATCAGCTTGCCCGGTTCGACTTCCCGGCTCGCGAGCGCGTACTCGAGGGTGGTCAGGACCAGGTCGGCGTCCGCGCGGGCGGAGGTCTCCCAGGCGACCACCCGGCGGGAGAACGCGTCCAGGATCGCCGAGAGCCACAAGGGCCCCTCACCGGTGGTGATCATGGTGAGGTCGGTGACCCACAGCCGGTTCGGCGCCTGTGCGGTGAAGTCCCGCTCGACCAGGTCCAGGGCGAGTGTGGCCTTGGGATCGCGGCGCGTGAAGCCGCCCCGGCGCGGGCTGATCCCCGCGATCTCGGCCTCGCGCATCAGCCGCTCGACCCGCTTGCGCCCCACGTGGACGCCCTCGCGCTTGAGCACGGCGTGCACACGCGGTGAGCCGTAGATCCCGCCCGAGTCGGCGTGGATCTCCTTGATCTGCTCGGTGAGTTCCACGTCCCGGCGCCGGCGTTCGCACGGCTCGCGCTCGGCACGACGCCAGCGGTAGTACGTCGAGGAGGCGATGGAAAGTTCCCGGAGTACGCACTCGACCCCCAGGTGCGGGTGCTCGTCAACGAGCGCAGTCACCTGGGCCGGGTCGGGTCGAGCTGCGCCGCGAAAAACGCCGAAGCCGTCCGCAGGACCTCGTTCGCCCGCTTGAGCTGGACATTCTCCTTGCGCAGCGCGGCGAGCTCCGCTCGCTCCTCGGTGGTCAGCCGGTCATCCCGCTCGCCGGCGTCCGCCTCGGCCTGACGGATCCAGCCGCGCAGGGCCTCCGGATGCACTCCGAGATCGACCGCGAGCTTCTAGATCTGCGGCTTGGGGTCGGAGGTGCGATACATCCGTACCGCGCGCTCACGCAACTCCAGCGAGTACTTCCTGGGAGCAGCCATGGTCGATGTTCCTCTCATGAGTCCCATCTGACCCTCTGTCAACACACTCCGCATCTCGGGGGAACCTCAATGTGACGCTGTCGGTGAAAGTCGCCGCCTCGAAGGCGGCGTGGCCCTGGAAGGTCGCTGAGACGAATCCGACGGAGCTCTGGAAGATCGCCCGCCCGAAATGGGCATCGTGCTGGAAGGTCGCCGCCCTGAAGTCGGTGTGGGCCGTGAAGGTCGCCGACCCGAACGTGGCGGGGGTCGTGAAGATCGCCGACCCGAACGAGGCGGCGCCAAAGCAGGGATACCTGGTGGTGGGGTCGCGAAGCGCATCGAGGAGGTCGTTGAGGAGACGTTGGGTGAAGCTGGTGCCGCGGTGATCGATGTCGGTACCGGGGGCCAGGCTGGCTAGATAGGCGTCGCGGTCGGAGGCAGACAGGTGTGCGAGACACGCGGTGTAGCTGGCCACACGGATGCCGCGGCAGCCCACCGGTGCCTCCGGGGTGGCGCCATGGGCGCAGTGAGGCCAGTCCGGCGGAGTTGAGGACGGGGTCGGGCTCGGGTGTGACACGTTCGAAGGACGACCGGGCACAGCCGCTCGGTTGCCGACCCACTGCGCGAAGTGCTGCCGTCGGCACACGACCCGCGCTGAGCGCTTCGGGAAGGGGCTGTGCCCTGGGCACGACCGGTCCGGCCAGCAGTGGCCGGGGCTGACCAGTTCCGCCTGGTCCCTCGTCCGCGGGACCAGCGCGTTTCGGGCGCCGTACGGTGTCCCGGAACCCACTGACCTGTCGCAGTTTGTCATAGTATGGGCACCCTGCGTATCGGGCACGCCGCGGCCATTCCTGATGCGGGAGTTGTACGACAAGCTTCCCGGTGTCGATGACCGGATGTGCTACCTGCCGGATCCCGCCGACCCCACAGAGTACGAAGACATCGCCGACGCGTGGTCGTGGGCTGGTCTTCGTGGTGGACCACTCCAGATCAACCCTCCCCGCCGGTGGCCGTGCCGGGCTACCGTGGGGGCATGTCGAAGGAAATCCGCATCAAGGTCGACGACGAGACGTACCAGGAGCTGCAGCGTCTCGCCGCAGGCGACCATGAGGACCCAGATGAGTACGCGAGCCGGCGGCTGACCACCGACCTTGCGCGCACCCGGTTCCTCGAGGGTGCGAAGGCCTTCGTCGAGGAGCACGGGCAGGCCTTCGCTGACCGCTTCGGGACCGGTTCCAGCAGCCACGCCGCCTGATGCCGCCCGTCGTGCTCATCGACGAGCGGTGGCTGCTTGATATCGCGCAGAACCTCGTGCCCGGGGACCCCGATGTCACGGACTACGGCGCGCTGGCCGCCGCCGTCGCCCGCCATCGGCACGAGGTCATGGGGACCCTGGTTTACCCGGCTGTGCACCACCGAGCCGCTGCGCTCCTGCATGCCCTCGCGCGGATTCCGGCCCTCGAGCATTCGAACGAGCTGTTCGCCGCGCAGGTTGCCTACGCCTACCTCCACGCCAGCGGTATCCAGGTGAAGGTCGGCAGCCAGGAGGCGATCGCGGTGGTCAGCGACGTCATCGAGGGACGCCGCGATGTGCGTCAGGTCGCCGATGCGCTGAAGAACTGGGGCTGATCAGCCAAGACGCCGCAGAGGATCGGCCCTCAGACCACGGGGCCAGCCGGGCCCGCACCACAGCAGTGGCATTTCGGGGCCGCCTGTGTGTGCCGGTCGGTGGTGCAAAGCGCGTGACGTCCTGTTTGCCGGCGCCCCTTCACGCCCACGGCGCGAGTCGGCTCGCCTGACGTACGTGCCGTACCGCCGCGTGACTCGCGTCTGGACATGCCTGAGGGGCCGGCACATCGTGCCAGCCCCTCAGGCATCAGTAGCGGGGACAGGATTTGAACCTGCGACCTCTGGGTTATGAGCCCAGCGAGCTACCGAGCTGCTCCACCCCGCGTCGGATTCCCCCACCCTACGCCAACCATCCCGCCCCGGAGACCATGATCGCCTACCTGGCGCAGGGTGGTCGGCCGTCATGCTCCCGCCTCGGCGGCCAGGCCGTGATTCTGCGGGCTTCGACCGAGCGTGTACCGAGCGTCGGACGGATTCCCGCGATGGGCTGGCCATCCCCGCCTTGGCGCCGCGTGGACCGGCATCGACGTCTACGGTCGGCTAACGCGTACGGGCGCGGCGCACACGGCGGGGGAGTGGGATGAGGAGTTGGGAGAGGGCGCTGTCGGTGCTGGAGGCGCTGCGTGAGCGCGGGCAGGCGGCCGGGCACGGCTGGACGCTGGACACGGAGCTCCTTCCGCCGCATCAGCAGCAGGTGAACGCCCTGGAGAACCAGGGCCTGGTGGAGCTCGCCTCCAGGGAGGACCGTGCGGAGCTGTCGGAGCTGGAGGGTCGGCCCGTGCGGTGGGCGGCCCGGCCGACGCCGTACGGCCACGACACCCTCACCTACGGCCAGTCCCGCCCCCGCGCCGAGCCCCCGCCCGGCGAGCAGGAAGCAGACCGGCAGGCGGTGGAGCTGATCCCGTCGCAGATGGCGGCACTGCGTGTGTTCGTCGGCCTCACCGGCCAGCTCCAGGTGCCGCCGGTCGACGGGCTGGCGGAGCAGGTCCGTACGGCCTCGTGTGATCACGGGATCAAGCGGTGGCGGCTGTATCTGACGCCGGAGCAGATGGAGTCGGTGGCGTACGGGTTGTGGCTGCACCAGATGACCGGCTCGGCCGCGGAGGCCAACCGCCGGCGGGCGGCGGCGATGAGCCGCGCCTCGTCCTCGAGGAGTTTGTCGCGCAGCGCGCGGACGACGAGCAGGCCGGCCAGCAGCTCGGTCTCGGTGAGGTCCTCGGTGAGACCGGCCTGCAGACAGCCGTGGATGCGGTCGTACTTGGACTTGCCCCGGTCGGTGGACCACCAACCGCCGCCCGACCCCGGCCTCCGCCGCGGCTTCGGCGGTCCGCAGGTAGCGCTGACGGCTGCCGCCCGGCCCGAACCACTCCTGCCAGACCCGGGCCAGTGTCCAGCGCGACGGGATCTTCTCGACCGGGAACTCGGGGAAGGTCTCGCGAACATACTGATGCAGCAGGCGGTGCTTGGCCGGCATCCCGATCCGGGCCCGGGGCCCGCACTCCCTCTTGACTGCGAAAATCGCCTCGCGGATCTCCTGCGTGATACTCGGATGCCCGCCGCGTCGACGGGTCCACCGGCCGTCCGCGCAGGCCAGAAGCAGGCTCTCGCCCTCCAGGGCGGTCAAGCCCTGCAGCGTGCCCAGGCCCAGGCCCTTCAGCCCGAGCAACTCCGCCTCGTGCGGGGGAATCGCGCTGAGCTCGTCAACCTTCGCCTGCCGCCGCTGGGTCAACGTCGTCCGGTCCGGATCGTAGGCCGACCTCGGTTCTCCCGGCCGGGCCCGCGACGGATGGCCATCCCGGAAGCCGGTCGCAGCCTCCCGGACGTGCTCGGCCCTGATCATGGCCCGCTGCAACTGGATGTCGGTCAGGTCCTCCTGGGACCGCATCTGCCCGGCCTGCTGCTGCCGCTGTTCCGGCTGCCGGGCCCCGAGCGGCCGGACATCCGGGTGGTGCACCAGCCAGCGGATCGACCGCTCGTCGACCCGTCCGTCCTCATGGACCAGGCGGAGCAGGCCGAACTGCGGCTCGATCGACTCGACGGTCCACTCAACCCCATTCAGCGCGAGCCGGCTTCCCACCGCGAGCTTGCTCAACCTCCTGCCCGTCGTCATTCGCGCGCCCTTGCGTCGGCGGCTGCCCAGACCAACGAGGCATCCGTGAATGGTGTCCCGAAGTCCATCCCGAGCCGACGGTGCCAGAGCAGATGGACCGCGTGGGCGCGGGCGACCACCGGCAGCCTCGTAGTGGCGGCCAAGTCTCCGAAGCTGGTCGGACCCTGGCGGGCCGCAGCCATAAGCTCCGGTGCCAATCCCACCTGATCCTGCAGCGAACGCCGCTGCGACGACAGATGGTCCACCCCACTCCAGACGTGCGGCCACCAGCCAGTCACCACCGAATACCGCCAGCCGCAGACCGCCGCCGTCTCCGCGGCGGCGGCGAACTTCAGGGCGTCTGACTCCTCGATCCGATCTCCGGGCCGAACATCGAACAACCACACGCCACCGGGCAGCACTGCCAGGAAGTCCGGGGTATGTCGGCCGCGGCCTGCAGTGTGCTCGAAGTCGAGCTCGAACGGCTGGGCCAGAACATCCACGACCGCGAGGAAGTCGAGCGCCAGCAGGAGCCGCATCTCCTCCAGCGATTCGAACCCGTGATGCCGCCCGGTCGAGACCATGAACAGCAGGCCCGGTCGGTGTCCCTGCCGGGCCCGCCAGGTGAAGCGCCGGACCGGCTTCGCTGACCCGAAAGGAACCGTGGCCATGTCGCTGATCGGCCAGGCCACCAGCCCCTCGCCGATCAGCCAGGACCCACTCCACCGCCGTGACCAGTCCCCGTCCAGCCTCAGGCGAGCCCGCATGCCAGATCCACCCTCGAAGGGGATGATCAACTCCTCCAGGCCGCATGAATCGGACCTAATCAAAGCCGCCGCAGAGCTGCCCACCCCACCAGATCACCATGTCTTCTCCCCCTGGCGGGCGAAACACTGCAACTGCCAGAGAATCGACGCGAACTGACCAGCCGATTACCCCACTCCGACCGATTCTGCCCAGAGGTCGTCAGCCCCGGTCACTGACCAACGTCACCCAGCGACCCGAACTCAGGAGTCGTGGGCACAGAGCCTGACGCGGTGTCGCTGAAGGTCGACTTCCGCAACCCGCACCGTGATCTGGTCGCCCTCGCTCACGAGCTGGTCCGGGCTTTCGACTGGCGAGTCGGTCATCTCGGAGACGTGCAGAAGCCCCTCGATGCCGGGGGCGAGTCGCACGAACACGCCGAACGGGACGATCTTCGTGACAATCCCGGTGAGGACATGACCTGTCTGATCAGCGAACCGCACGAGGGGGTCTTCCAGGAGGGCCTTCAGGGAGATCGTGACTTGGGCGCTGCGCGTCTCAGACATGATCACCTCACCGGTGATCCGCTGGCCGACCTCAGCTGCTTCCGAGGGGTGATTGATCCAGTCCCACGTCAGATCGGGCACGCGAATGAACCCAGTGCAGAGCCCTTGGGGCTCGCCGTCGAGATGAACGAAGACCCCGAAATTGTGAACCCCTGACACGGTCCCGGAGACGATCTGTCCAGGCAGAATGGCCACCAGGAAGGCGCGTAGCTCGGGGTTCTCGCAGGCACGGGCCGAGAGATTCAGCTGCCCTCGCCAGCGTCCGATCTCCTCGGCTTCGATCTGCTGGCCCACCGTGAAGACCTCGGACGGGTGATCGGCGCGACGGGTCGACACCTCATTTCGGGGAATGCGGGCGACTTCGCTGTCCTCCTCGCCCGACTCCCCAAGGAGGACAAGGACGTCCGCTCCGTCGAACCCTGCGACCGTCACGCTCCTCACGGGACCCGGCCGGAGCTTGTCGATCAGAGACTGCAGACGAGGATCGGGGACGGACTCGGACATGGGTGGAGCCTAACTTCTGCACGGACCTTCCACGGCGGATTCCCAGCGGCCATCCCGCGACCCGGAATTACGGAGTGCGACGGCCGTACGACTCGCAGGTTGGCGTGCTCCACTCGCAATCTGTCGTGCTCCGTCACAGCAGCGATAGTTGGCCAGTCGCAGTGCTACTTGGCCACAAAGGCGCCCTGGTGGTAGGTCCGGGTGAGCCGTGACACGTTAGTTGGAACCTGGTCACGAGAGTTGGAATCAGTGACTGCGCGCCTCGGAGCAAGACTCATGGGCTAGCTGCGGCTGTATGTGGATGGGGCGGTGCGGAGGATCTGCGCAGGTCTGCCGTGGTGGCGCCCACCACAACGACGGCGCCGAGGCATAGCAGGCCACCGCTGACGAGGGCTGCTGCTCCCGAGGTGGCGTCTGCGACGAGACCGCCGCGCATGTTGCCGATGTCGGGTCCCGCTTGCCCGACGATCTGTTCGGCAGCGCTGACGCGGCCGAGTAGTTCGTGCGGGGTGTGCATCTGGACGACGGTGCTCCGGGAGAGGACGGAGACGGTGTCGGCGGCGCCGGCTATGACGAGGAAGGCCAAACCGGCCCATGGGTTGGGCGAGAAGCCGAACAATGTCAACGCTGCGCCCCAGGTGGCGGATCCGCCAAGCATGGCCAGGCCGGGGCGGGGGAACCGTGTGAAGGTCCCGGAGAAGAGCGACGCTGCAACGCCGCCGACGGCGATGGCTGTGAGGAACAGCCCGAGAGTGCGTGGGTTGCCGCCGAACCGTTCGGTATTGATCAAGGGGAACAGGCTGATGGGCATGGACAGCACGGTGGTGGCCAGGTCTGTGAGCAGGGCCCCGCGAATGACGGGGGTGCGTGCCAGGAAGGCCAGACCGTCCAGTACTCCGCGCAGGCCGGGCCGTGCGGGCTCGTCCCCGGGGTCCATCTTCGGCAGGCCGAACGCACCGTAGAGCGCGGCGACGAAGGTCAGGGCGTCGATCAGGTAGCAGGCGCCGACTCCCAGCCCGCCCACGATCAGTCCGCTCAGTGCGGGACCGAGGAGCATGGCGCCCTGGAAGGCGATTCGTCTCAGCGCCAGACCCGCGGCCAGTTGGTGCTTGGGCAGGAGGTGCGGAATGAAGGTGCGCGAGGCGGGGCCGCTGCCTGCGCCGAAGCAGGACTGGAGTGCGACCAGCCCCAGAACACCGGCGGCAGGAACGTGCCCAAGGAAGCCCTGGAATGCGAGGAGGAGCGAACACACGGCCTGTCCGCTGATCGTGAGCAGGTAGAACTTCCGGCGGTCCACCCGGTCGACGAGCGAGCCGGCGAACAGCCCGAGCGCGACGAGCGGAACCGCCTGGGCCAGCCCGACGGCACCCGTCCACGTGGTGCTCTCCGTCATCTGCCAGACCTGGAACATGACGGCGACGAGCGTCATCTGGCCGCCGAAACCGGACAGGGTCTGCCCGATCCACAACCGCCGGAACGGTGGTGCCGACCGTAACGGAGTCACGTCGATCAGCGTGCGCTTCAACCCCACGCAGGATCCTCCGCCAGCTTCTCAGCGATCCGGTCGTGGAAACTCCTACGCTCAAGAGCCCGTTCGATATCGGTGACGATCTGGGAGAGCGGGTAGGGAATCTCCGCCTCCAACTCAGCGACCGCAGCCTCGGTGGCCCGCCATTCCGCCGCCAGGCGATCCACGACGCCGCGGGCCTTGTCGGTGAGCGTCACCTTCCTGGTGCGCGCGTCGTCGCCCACGACGGTCTGGACCCAGCCGGCCGTGCGCATCGCGGCGACCTTCTGACTGAGTGCCGAATGCGTGCGCTGGACCGACTCGGCCAGTTCCGCGATGGTCATGGGGCCGCAGGCGTGAAGCCGGAGCAACTCCATCACATAGCTGGGCTTGAGCCCGTCGATCTGCTGCTCGGAGTAGACCTGGGCAATGTCGGCGTCCATTGACGCCTGGAGCAGGCGCAGGGGTCGCCAGAGGCTCTGTCGCGTCGGGTCGAGTGCATGAGGGTCGGCCATGAGAGGCATCATAACAGTGCTTATATAAGTGCTGTTGCTTTGGAGGCGGACCGCGGACGCCTCAGGCCCGAGATGTCCGGAACTGGTTCCAACATGAATGGCGATGCGCCGAACGTCGCAAGAAGCGTGACCAGATGGTTCCAACAAGCGTGTCCCCGTAGGTCAAGACCACCAGGTCACCTCGCCACATGATCGTGCCCCTTGTCGTGGTGTAGCCGATCAAGGTGTGGGAGTGCGCGGGCGTCTGCCCGGGGCGCACACCTGATGCGGGTGGCCGCTCCCTGACCAAAGGCGGGCCATCGTGCAACTCTCCCTGCTAAAACGCCAGTTCATGCGGTGGGAGTGCACGATGGCCCTGTCTCAGTCTGAGCTGCTGGAGGTCGCGTCCGGCCTGACACTTCGACGGTCATCGAAAGGCTTGCCGGTGGTGCTCGTTACCCAAATGCTGACTATGCCTGGTTCTCCACAAGAGGCCCATACCTCTTGTCTGGCGACCGGAGTGTGCCGCGGTAGCAGCAATACCGATTGAGTCACCGTATGCAGCAGAGTGGAAAGGTTCTTTCGTGTCCGAGCGAACTTTCTCAGATTCATCCGTGCTTCGTAGGATCCTGGTCGCGATGGTGTCGAGTTTTCTCGTCGTCATCGCGGTGGCGGGAACTTCACGTGCCGACACAGAGGGCGTGCAGCACGCGCGTTTCAACCAGCAGGCCGAAGAGCTTGGGCTGACGGCAACGCAGGCGCAGTCACTGCAATCGCGTGTCAACTCATACCTGAAGCAAGTCGGTGGGTCGCAGGTAGCCGTGAACAAGATCCGCGTCGACGATCAAGGGAGCTTCATCCTGCTGGCACTGCCCGGCGAGAAGAAGGCACGAGACATCTCGTCGTCAACGGCAGCTGGGTACAACTGCCCCTACAAATACTTCTGTGCGTACCAGTCGGTGTCCTACGACGGCGACGTCAAGGCGTGGACGAGCTGCATCGACCAGTCTATGCCCTGGTCCGGCTACGGTTCATGGGTCAACAACCAAACACCTGGGACGGTGGCGCAGTTCAAGAGTGGCCCGGACGGGGTGACGCGCTGGCGCGACTCGGGCGCCTTCAGCGCCGATGACTCCGCCGACTGGACCTGGGTCTGGTGGGTGAAGCCCTGTTGACCATGCGGCGGTAAGTTCTAACCGCACCGCGAAGTGATCCGTCCCGCGCCGGGCTCCGGGGCGGGACATCGGCTGGGCCTGCCCCACCCATAGCGACATCGGTTCCAACTATCGTGTCCCGGCTCACCGGGACCTCGAGGCCGAACTCCCCCAGAGGGGCGAGGCCTGGATCCGTCCTCGGGACTGGCGAGGTCGCATCTCGAGGTATCGCGTATTCGGGGCTGACGCCCGCCGCTCCATGACGCTGAGTAACAGGTCAGGGGCAGCTGAAGGGGGGCTCAGGGTCACTGCCCTGTGCAGGGCCTGCCACAATCAGGCAGTTTCCCCGGGGTGGGGGTTTTCAGTGCGGGAGGGGAAGAAGTGACTCTCTTCAGAGGCCGGAGAAGTGATGACGGCCTCGCCGTCGAGATCCACCAAGGCTGTGACCTGTGGCTTCTCGCGGTGCCTCACGCTGCTTCATCTGCGGTTGTCTCGGCTCTCGGTGCATCCCCGCCTGGTTTGGCGGCACGGGTGTGGTTCCTCCCGTGCCGCGCGGCGCCCTCGTGATGTCAGGGGGCGCGTTTCACGTGGCGGACCAGCCACATCAGCAGGGCGTCCAGGTCGGCGGCTGCCGAGAGGACCCGGTCGACCGCCTCGGGGGTGTGCAGCCATTCCTCGCAGCCGAGGGGACGGGCGGCTATCAGCGAACGGTGGCGCAGCAGGTTCGTACGGGTGTGGTTCGTCGGATAGCCGCGTGGGGGGCGTTTCATCAGGTCCCCGGAGATGTCGTAGCCCTTCTTCCGCACGTCGTCGACGATGGCGGACAGTTCGCGGCCGCTCCCTTCGGAGGCCACGGCTTTGCGGAACATGTCCACCTGGCCGGGATCGGGGTACCACCAGGCGCCCTGGACCCGCAGGCCGTCCAGGGCGAACCGGAGACCGATCTCGATCTTGCGGCCGAGCCGGATCACCGCGCTCTGGTGCTGCCACCACCAGGAGTCGGTGCGGTAGTGCCAGACGGAGAAGTCCTCGTATCGGGGGTCGGTGTCCGCGACCGCGTTGAGCAGGGCGATCATCGGCTGCCGGACCAGGCGTTCGCGGTCCGCGCGACAGCGCTCGCGGGTCGCGTGGGTCGGTTCGCCCTGGAGCTGCCACAACACGTCCATGGCCTGCTCCGGCCAGCCGGTGAACTGTCCGCGCATGCGGGCAGGCTAGCTCACCCATCCGCGCGCGGAGAGTGAGACGGGTAGGGAGCCGTGACCTCAGACAAGGTGGGAGGTGCTGCGGCGGGGTTCGTCGGCCAGTCGAGAGTGCCGTCGATATGAAGCGGGCGGTGAGATTGTGCAGCCGAACTTGAGATCCCACACTGGTGGGGCTCGGGGTTGTCGTGGAGGTCTGTGATGCCCCGACCGCTGTGGAGCGGCGCCATTTCCTTTGGCCTGGTGACCATTCCGGTGAAGC